>JADDPR010000497.1 GCA_016781775.1 Rubrobacter sp.
CTTGCGGCCCTGCTGGTCCTCCCTAACGAGGGGATGAACGAACAGCATGAGCCTCTTGAAGCTCTCCTCCAGAGCGAGGATGGCGAGCGACGCCGCCCGCGCGTGCCTGCCGTTCTCGAACAGGAGCCTCGCGTCCTCCAAGAGCTCCTCGGCGTTACGCGAGATCGTCCTCGCGCCCTCCATAAGCTCCTCGTCCGTCAGTTGGCCCCTGAACACATTCGGGACCGCCTCCTCCAAAGCAGGCAGATCTTCGACAACGAACCTCTCGAGTCGCTCCCTCGCCAGCCGCTCCTCGTCGCTCACGCAGCAGCCTCTCGACTTGCAACAGCTTGATCGTTGATCGTGACCTTCCCTCGCGAATGCCAGCAAACGGCACTTACCTGGCGTTCAGAATAGCGGTTTTACGGGCGGCGTGAAGCCTGTCACGCGACGTTCTCGTTGGCGTCCGAAACGACGTTCTGCATGACGTAGCATATTGTTGCAAGTAAGCGCAACTGTACGGAACGTTTCTCTACCACCGGCGCCGCATCCGGCTAGCGTTTTGTCCGAGCGCCGATCGAGATCGCCCGAGCGAGGCGATCTCCTCGTCTATGATCCCTTCTGAACGGTTTCGGCGTGTTTGAGTTGCAGAATCTCCCGCGCTTGAGACGGCGTGGCAACCGGGCGGCCAAGCGTCAGGGACATGTCGGCGACCATCTTCACCAGGTCGCTGTTTCTGGGCTTCCCGAAACGGGAGTAAGGGTGGTCACCGAGACCGATGCTCACGTGCCCGCCCTGCATGATCGCCCAGGCGGCGAGCGGCAGGGCGTCCCCGTTGCGGCAATGCACGGTCCAGGGGTCTCCGGACGGGATCGCCTCCAGATAGGTTTGGAGGTTGGCGAGGGTCGGTGGTGGTCCCCCCGGTACCTCGTCGCCCGTGAACCCGAGGCACCAGAAGGTCGACCGGTCGAGGAGTCCCATTCTCTGGAAGCTGCGCGCCGTGCGCACCGCGCCGGCCCCCCAGACGACCGAGTACACGAAAACGTTGGTCTCCTGGAGTACACTCAACAGCTCCTTCAGGTAACCCACCCGGTTAGATACGACCTGGTCGTCCGTCAGGAAGCGCTCGTATTCCCCGTCCCAGACGTCCGCGCTGAAGGCACCGAAGTCCACCGGCGCCATGTCGATCCGCGTCTTCGAGTCCTCGTTGAGCTCCCGAATGTGGCGGACGCGCCCTTGTGCGTCGCCCTGGGTACCTATGAAGCCCAAAGTCGGATGCAACAGCATGTCCGTCTGCTCCCGGACTCCCTCAATCACCTCGCGGTACAACGCGGTGTCGTTCGGCCTTTCGGTACCGTCGGTGTCGCGGGCGTGCCAGTGCAGGACCGACGCGCCCGCTTCCCCGGCGAGTACGCCCTCCTCGATCACCTCCTGCGGTCCGTAAGGCAGCGCCGGGTTTGCCCCCCGATCCGCCGACTCGTTGCACCGAACCTCAATGATAAGAGGTGTCTCGTCGTTCACAACCTACCTCCTCACGAAAAGGTCTTCAGGCCAGACCGCTCGCCGTTATCTTGGCTACGCTCTCCTTGATGCTCTCCGGCTCGAACACCTTCTTCCAGTCGGGCTGGAAGATGTCTTTCTTGGCTTCTTCGACGGCCATCTGCGCGCCGGCGGAGAGCTCCCAATCGAGCTCGTCGAAGAGTATAGCCAGCTCGACGTTGATGTGGCCCAGCACGAAGTCGCGTGCCGCCTCGAACGGTACCCCCCTACGGGCGGCCTCGTCCACCGCCTCCCGTATGATGGTCAGGCAGGTCGCCGTCACCGTCTCCGAGAGCACGGGTTCGAGGATCGCCATCTGCTCGACGGTGACGCGGTGGGAGCGCAGCACGGGACCCCACAGTTTGCGGGCGATCTTCTCGCCCCTGGCGTAATCCTCCTCCGGCCCGCTCATGAGCGCGTTGACGATCGCCTGCTTGGCCTTGCCGCTGCCGAAGTAGTCCCGCCGGGCCTCGGGATCCGTTTCGTCGTTGTAGATCGGCGGGTGGGCGGGGTGAGTTACGAAGTACGAGACGTCCTCCCTCTCCGGCAGCTCTCCGCCGTATGCGGCCGCCGGATCCAGAGTGACGACCATCGTCCCGGCCTTCAGGGCGGGCACGATCTCCCTTGCCAGCGGGCCGACGACGGTGTCGGGCACCGCGAAGATGACGACGTCCGCCTCCTCGATGGCCTCCTCCTGGGAGGTGGGCTCGATGCCCCTCTCGCGCAGCCGGGCCTGCCCGGCATCGCCATACTCCACGTAGAGCATCCGGTAACCGGGGTCGTCCTCGAGGGCGTTCGTTACGCGGGTCCCCATGTTACCTGCGGCGCCGAAAACGGCTACGTTCATCATCTACCTCCTCCGACGACATCTTTGGTCGTGCCTCGAAGCACGTCCACGAAAAAGTCCTTGCGGCCCATCTGGCCGCCCTTGAAGACGATCTCCATCCCCTCCAACGTACCCCCTTCCGAATGGACCCGGCACAGGGGAGCGCCGGGGGCTGCGGGCGCGATCATCTCCACGGCCTGGATGTCTAGCTGGCTTGCGATGTAGCTGGAGGTATCTCCGCCAGCCACCGCCACGCGCCTGACGTTCGAGCGTTGCAGGACGGCCTGCAAGATGCTCCCCGTGGCCTCCGCCAGGATTCTCCCGCCCTTCAGCTTCGCGGCGAGCCCCTCGTAACCAAGAGCCTCCAGGCGTTTCGCGGTGACTTCTCGCCTCGGATCGTCCGGCCCGCGACAGGTGTGTGCGATCACGCTGTTTCCCCGCTGGATCTCGTCGAGCATCCTCTCCACGGCGGCCTCGCTCTCGCCCCGGGCCTCCTCCGGGTTCACCAGCCGGGCGGGGTCCAGGGGCACGTCGACGAACCCGTGCTCGATGGCCCGCCCGATCTGCCCGTCGGTCACTGGCGAACAGCTCCCGGAGACGGCCAAGACCTGCTCGACCTCTCCCGCGTCCTCGAACTCCTGCGGCTCCGCCAGCTCGCCGGTAGCCTTCCAGTGCGCGGTCAGGGCGTATTCCACTCCCGACGACCCGACCACGAACAGCGGCGTCTCGCGGCTGACCTGGTTCCACATCAGCTCCCCAAGGGTAGAGAGCTGCTCGTCGTAGAGCACGTCGAACAGCACGATCTCCTGTCCGCCCTCGAGCACGGCTCGGAGCCGCTCTTCCGCAGGCGCATCATCGCCTTCGAGCTGCAGGATGTCGAAGAGCCCGATCTCCTTCGCGGTCTGCTTGGACAGGTGCGCCTTGAGGTCGCTCTCCAGCATGGGAGTAACGGGGTGGTTGCGCATCGGTCCGAGTTGATCCAACCGGTAGATCTTGCCGTCGACCCCCGAACGAGCGTAATGGTTGCCGAAGACCGTGTACCGTCCCAGCCTGGGCGCCCCCACTAGGAGGGGCACGAAGGGCGAAGCGAAGATCCGCTGCCCCAGGTCGGTCGCCCGGCCGATGCTGCCGATCTCCGGGGACGAATCGAAGGTCGAGCAAACCTTGTAGTGGAAGAGCGGGGCGCCCAGGTCTTTGAGCCTAGAGAAGGCCACCGGTAGCGTTTTCGCCATGTCCTCCGGCGTCATCGCCCGGCTGTCGCCCGCGACCCCGACCGCGCCCACGCCCGTAAAGCCCGCGAGCACCTCGGGGGTGGGGGGCTTCAGAAACAGTATCGTTCGTATCCCCGCGCGGGCGAGGGACTCCATGGCATCCGTGGAGCCGGTGAAGTCGTCGCCGTAGAAGGTCAGGAGTAGCCCGTCCGAAGAACCCATCTATTGCCCCCTATCCGCGGCGCGTCGTAGCTTTCCGAACTTCTCGAGGCTCTGCATGAGCTCCCGGTGATCCTCGGCGTATTCTCGAAGAAGGATGCCTTCCACGGCCGCCTCCCATGCCTGGCGGATCGCCGTGACCCCGGCCCCCGGTCCCCCGGGGTGCGCCACGATCCCCGCGCCGGCCAGGTATATATAGTCGGTGCTCCCGGTGAGCCGGTAAGTGTCCGGGGCCTGCCCGCCCCATTGGCCCGAAGAGAGCACGGGCATCGCCCTGTCGTCATCCGCGAACATGGGCCTCAGGCACGACTCGATGGACCTCACAACGGACTCGTCGGGCTCCCAGAACTTGCTCTGCAAGGCGTTGACGTGCAGGTGGTCCACGCCCGCCAGGCGCCACAGCTTCTGGTAGGCGGCGAACTCCATCCCCAGGTACGGGTAGCGCGTAAGTAGGCCCCACCCGTTGCGGTGGCCATGGATCGGCAGCTCGGCGTGGCGCCTGAGGTGCGAGACCCCGACGAGTCCCACGCTGTTCACGCTGACCATCACGCACGTTCCCCCGGCGTTCAGCACCGTCTCGTGGTGCCGCAGCATCGCGTCCAGATCGTCGGTGATGTTGAAGGCGTACATGACCTTCTTGCCGGTCCTCTCCGCCACCTCGTTGATGACCCCCATCACCGCCTCCACCCGCTCCTCCAGAGGCGAGTGCGGCGGGTTCGCCATGAGCTCGTCGTCCTTGATAAAGTCGATCCCGCCCTCGGCGAGGTCGCGCACCAGCTCGGCGGTCTGCCGCGGGCT
Source organism: Rubrobacter sp. (assembly GCA_016781775.1). Classification (GTDB taxonomy): domain Bacteria; phylum Actinomycetota; class Rubrobacteria; order Rubrobacterales; family Rubrobacteraceae; genus Rubrobacter_F. The sequence continues at coordinate 4,573 of JADDPR010000497.1, forward strand.
CAGCCCCACGCTCGGC
>JADDPR010000328.1 GCA_016781775.1 Rubrobacter sp.
GGACCAGACGGTAAGCGCCGCTACGTCTCCGCGAAGACCAAGACCGAGGCTCAGACCAAGCTGCGTAAGGACATGGCGGACGCGGACCAGGGGCTCGTGTTCGACGCTGGTACCCTCACCGTGGCGCAGTACATGGATAGGTGGCTACCCAACATCAAGGGCACGGTGCGCCAGAGGTCGTGGGAGAGGTACGAGCAGCTGGTGCGCGTCCACATCAAGCCCGGCATCGGGGCCAAAAAGGTAAAGGACCTCACCCGAGCCCACGTGAAGAGCTTCTATTCGGCCAAGCGCGAGGCCGTCTCCGCGCGCACGGTGCAGTACGTCCACACCACGTTGCACAAGGCGTTGAAGGATGCCGTCGCGGATGGTCTGGTCCCGCGCAACGTCTCCGATGGCCTCAAGCCGTCCACTACCCGCCGACACGAGATAGATCCGCTGACCACCGAGCAGGCGCGTGCGCTCCTCGACGCCGCGAAGGGCGACAGGCTCGAAGCCCTCTACGTGCTCGCCGTCCATTACGGGCTCAGGAAGGGCGAGCTTCTCGGGTTGAAGTGGGCGGACGTTGACCTGACCGCCGGGGTGATGCAGGTGCGGCGCACCATGTCGGACTCGCGCGAAGAGGGGACTATAGAGGAGCCCACCAAGAGTGGCAAGGGCAGGCGCGTAGAACTCTCTCAGACGGCCGTGAACGCCCTCAAGAGCCGCCGCAAGGCGCAGATGGAGGAACAAGCTCGCGGCGGGGTCCAAGTGGCGGGACAACGGCCTGATCTTCGCCACCGCCATCGGGACCCCGATCACCGGCACGAACCTGACCAACAGGCACTTCAACCCGCTCCTACGCCGCGCCGGTCTACCCCGGAGACGGTTCCACGATCTTAGGCACACGTGTGCTACGATCCGCTTTATGAAGGGTCAGCATCCAAAGCGCGTCCAGGAGTTGCTCGGGTATGCCTCCGTCGCCATCACCCTCGACATCTACAGCCACCTGATACCGGGGCTCGACGGGGGAGACGACCCAATGGAAGAGGCCCTCGGATGAGGCTTCTCGGGCCTACTGCTGACGTACTGCTGACAACGGCGGTAGAGCGGGCGGGCTGCCCTTCGCATAAAGTGCCGCTTTGCAGGTACTTCACACACTCGCGCCTGTAGCTCAGCTGGATAGAGCAGCGGACTTCTAATCCGCAG
>JADDPR010000262.1:0-935 GCA_016781775.1 Rubrobacter sp.
TCCTAGCGCCCGGACTACCCGACCGGCCGGAGCCCCCGATCCTCCGAGGCGCACGCCGCCCGCGCGGCCGTCTCCTGGCGCTGGTACTCGAGGATCTCCGTGAGCCAGTCCTCCCCGTCCTCGAACGAGAGGCGCATCAGCTTGTTGAGCGTGTTGAGCGAGTCGAGAAGGAGGTCCAGCGGGGTCGGCCCGCGGTTCGCCCGGCAGTCGCGCTCCCATTGGGCGATCATCTCGCGCACGCCTTCGGGCGGGTTCGGGTAGGCGCAAAGGAGGGCGCGCTCGTGGTCGGCGTCGCTCGGCCCTTCGCCCCTCATCCGGTTCACGGCGGCCAAGAGTTCGCGTTCTACGATCTCGTTGATGTCGGGAACGTGGGGGTTGCGGAATCGCTCGAAGAAATGGGCCGCTTCCTGGTATGCCTCCATGAGCGCCCCGATCCTCGCCTCCTCGCCGTGCTCGGGGCAGAAGTTAAGGATCCCGTACATCTTTACCGTGGCCGTCCTCTGGCACCTACCACCAGCGTCGGGATGGCGGACGCCGCAATGCAGGCCCCGCTCGAGCTCGTTGGTCGGGTCCAGGTCGCGCACGAAGTAGCGCGCCACATCGTTAGTCATTCTCTCTCCAGTCGAAGCAAGACGCCCCCGCCCGAAGACAGAGGCGCGCGTGTTCAAACACGTTTGAATCGTTCCGCGCGGAACGCGGAGGGGCTGGCGGTCCCCTCGCTCGTCGTGTCGGCATGGGCGGGTCACGCGGCCGTTAGAGCTCGCCGTGGGCGCGGGCGCAGGGGCGGCAGAGCTCGTCGCCCTCGAAGAACGTGAGGGAGTCGGCGTCGACCTCGACGAGGTCCCGGCTCCAGGTACGAACCCCACACCCGTCGCAGACCGCGCTCCTCTTGGCGACACGCCCGGCGGCCACGACGTGCGAGCAATGGCCGTGCG
>JADDPR010000262.1:974-1045 GCA_016781775.1 Rubrobacter sp.
GGGTGCCGACGCGGACCTCGTAGGCACCGACGCCGGCGCCGGAGGGGACGACGTAGCGGCCGGCGCCCCGG
>JADDPR010000163.1 GCA_016781775.1 Rubrobacter sp.
GTGCAGATGGTCTCGTTGGACGATCTGGTGCCGGCCGATGACAAGTTTCGGCGCATCGAGCGGCTGGTCAACTGGGACGCGGTGCGGGCGTCGGCGGCCCCGTTTTACACCGATTTCGGGAGGCCGGGGACCGACCCGGTGGTGCTGGTCAAAGTGCTGCTGGTCGGCGCGGTCGAGGGGATCGGCTCGATTCGCCGGGTGCTCCGGGTCGCCCAGGACAGCCTGGCGATCCGCAGGTTTCTCGGGTTCGGGCTCACGGAGGCGCTGCCGTCGCACGCGACCATCTCGCACGCCCAGTGCCAGCGGTTCGCCGGGTCATCGGTGTTTGAGCAGTTGTTCACGCAGGTGCTCGCCCAGTGCCGCGTGGCGCACCTGCTTGACGGCTGCCGGCTGGTCGTCGACGCCACGCACGTCGAGGCCGACGCCGCGCTGAAGAGCCTGCGCGCCGAGCTGACCGTCCTCGACGGCGACGGCGACGAGCAGGATCGCGAGCGTCCGCAGCTGACACTCGCCCAGCCGCGGTCCGGGCCGGCGCCCAAGCGTCGCGCGTCCAACGCGACGGCGGTTTCGCGGACCGACCCGGACGCCAAGCTGCGCCACAAGCCCGGCCAGCGCCCGCACCTGGTGCACCGCGCGCAGGTCGCCACCGATCCGAAGGCGCGGGTGATCGTCGCCGTCCAGGCCGAGCATGCCACCGGGCACGAAGGCGACGCGCTGCCGGCGCTGATCCGCCGGGCGCGCTGGGCCGGGCACGCCGCAAGCGAGGTCTGCGCCGATCAGGGCTACGCCGGGCGCGACGTTTACCAACAGCTCGACGCGCTCGGGACCGTCGCGTTTATCCCGCCTCAGGCGCACCAGGCCAAGCGCGGCGTCGAAGCCCAAGCCGCCCAGGCGAGATGCAAGACGCCGGCCGGCGTCGGCGCGGCGATCGATCGCATGACCCACGGCGAAGGCGCGATCTCCGAGCTCAAGCTGCGCCACGCGCTGGACCGCGCACGATGCCGCGGCACCGCCAAGTTGCAAGTTCAGACGCTGCTGGCCGCCACCGCGATCAACCTCAAGCGACTTCTCGGCCGCCCTGAGGCCGCCAGGGGCGCCGACGGCGGCACGCTCGCCGCCGCCCGCGCCCTGCTCGACCTCGCCAACCGCTGCCTGACCTGGCTCGCCGCGCTCGCCGACCGCCCACGCGGCGTCGGTACG
>JADDPR010000277.1 GCA_016781775.1 Rubrobacter sp.
GCCGAAAAACCCCCTCGATCCTCGGATCTCGGACTCCGAAGGGGGATAGTACGCAACTCTACTACCCCATCCTTCTCGCAAGGTCCAGCAAAGCGCCACCACAACCGCGAGCAAGCTGCTCTGTATGGACCGGCATACTGTGAAGACGATGCATTAGTTGCATAGAGATTCTCCAGAATACCGGTGCAAGGCCTGTTCCTCACTTTATATCGCGAACCGGACTGGACTTCTCCTGTGGGGGAGGAGCGCTGAACGAGAGGGCGCTTATCGTTCGGTGGTAAAGGCCACTTTGGGGATTCTGCCCACGTCGAACTCGCGAACCCGTTCCCGGCCGAGGGCTTCGAGCTCCCGCAGGCACGCTTCTGATTGCCGGACGAGGCGGGCGACGTCTACGCCGAGAAACTCGGGCTCGAACTCCTTGAGCCGGGCGGTGCCGTTGCGGATGAGACCGGTGGCGCCGCGCCAGTTGCCGTTCTTGAGGTGGTAGAAGCCGACGCCGACCTGGAGGATGCCCTGGTAGAGGAAGCGTACCCTGCGAGGCTCCTGCATCCATGCCTCTTCAAGGTACTCGTGGCACTCGTAGAACTCGCCCCGGTTGAACTCCTCGATGCCCCTGAGGACGAGTTGGGGGACCGCCTCCGGCGGCCCCCCGGTTGTCCCTGCGTAGGGCGGTTCGTCTCGCTGCTTCCTAGCCGCAGCAGCTCCCGCCGCAACAGCCCCCACGGCTCGCGGCGTTACCGCTCGCGATGCGGGCGTCCATCATGGGGTTGGTGCTCCCGGCCGAAGCCCCGGGGGTGACGGAGGAGAAGTTGGAGATCAAACGTCGAGACTCGGCGCCGCCGCACTCGGGGCACTCCGCGGGCTCGTCGGCCGCGCTCATGGGACGCATGAGGTCAAACTGCTCCGCGCAGTTTGCGCACTTGTACTCGTAGAGGGCCATAAGTCCTACCTCTCGGTTACTCTGCTGGTCTATCGACCCAAACATTCTACCGCCTCGTTCATCACCAGGATACGTATGGTTCTTCCGCCCACGGCTCGGCGGTACGCGTCCAACAAGACATGCAGGCCGAGGACACACGATGCGGCGTTGAAGAACCCCGGCGGGCGGCGTAAACTCAACCCCGATTCCGGGGCCGTAGCTCAGCCGGGAGAGCGCCGCCCTTGCACGGCGGAGGTCAGGGGTTCGATCCCCCTCGGC
>JADDPR010000288.1 GCA_016781775.1 Rubrobacter sp.
TCTTAACCGCGATCTCGTTTACGACAAGGGAGGCGGCGCCTCCAAAGGTGAGTGCCAAAAGTAGCATGCTAGGTGGGGGCGTCAATGGGTATAATCCTTCGCCGTGAGCGATCCCAGACCCATAGGCGTCTTCGATTCCGGGGTCGGTGGGCTGACGGTGCTCTCCGAGATCCGGGACAGGCTGCCGTACGAGCATACGATCTACTTCGGCGACACGGCGCGGGTGCCTTACGGGGTGCGCGATCTTACGGAGGTCCGCTGGTTCGCCTTCGAGATCATCCACTACCTTATCGACATGGACGTGAAGATGGTCGTGATAGCGTGCAACACCGCGACGGCGGCGGCCCTGAAGGCGGCGCAGCGATCCTTCGACGTCCCGGTCATCGGGGTGATCGAGCCCGGGGCCCGGGCCGCGGCGCTCGAGACCCGCAACCGCCGCGCCGGCGTCCTCGCCACGGAGGCGACGGTGACGAGCGGGGCGTACAGGCGGGCGATCCACGCCTTCGACGCCGGCATAAACGTCTACGAGCAGGCGTGCCCCGATTTCGTGCCGCTGATCGAGCGCGGCATCGTCGACGGGCCGGAGCTCGAGAGGGTTGCGACGGGTTACCTCACGCCGCTCAAGGAGCGGGAGGTCGACGCGGTCATCCTCGGATGCACCCACTACCCGCTCATCTCCGCGACCATCAACCGCATTCTGGGTCCCGGCGTGCGCCTCATCTCCTCCGCCGGCCAGACCGCCCTGGAGGTTGGCCGCGTCCTCTCCCGCCGCGGCTTCCTCCGCCGGCCCAAGCACCCCGACGACGAGGGCCGCTCGACGTATATCTGCAGCGCCGACCCCGAGGAGTTCGCCCTCCTCGGCAGCCGGTTCCTCGAAGAAGAGATAAAAGCCGCCGCCCCCGCCGCTGCTCTCTGAGAAGCGTATCCACGCTCTGGTATACTGCAAGAGAGACCTTGGCGGGGCGTGGCGCAGCCTGGTAGCGCACCTGCTTTGGGAGCAGGGGGTCGGAGGTTCAAATCCTCTCGCCCCGACCACGCAAAGGTCGCCCGCGGGTGTAGCTCAAAGGCAGAGCCCCAGCCTTCCAAGCTGGTTATGGGGGTTCGATTCCCCTCACCCGCTCCCCGGCTCCGGAAGAGTCCCGTTCGGGGCCAACCAGCGCCTGTAGCTCAGCTGGATAGAGCAGCGGACTTCTAATCC
>JADDPR010000513.1 GCA_016781775.1 Rubrobacter sp.
TGGCCTCCGTGGATGGGGCAACGCCCTTGCCCGAGGTCTTCGGCCAGCCTCTGGACGGGGACGGCCTCTTTGACGGCCCTCAGCAATCTCTTGAAACCGTAGGGCCGGGGGTTCTCGTCCTCGTATGCGAGGATGCTTTCCGGCGCTGCGTGCGGTAGAATCACCTTACTAACCTCCTTGGCGATGGGGGTTGTGGATTCGGCCGGGCTGGCGGGCTCGGCCTTTCTTATTGCTCGCGCTAGTCAAGGCCCGTTGCTTTCAGCCAGTCGCGGAAGTCGGGTAGGTAGTCTCCGGGGGGCTCCTCGCCCCTAGAACGCAATTCTTGATCCACTATGAGGGCGTGGGCGAACACCCGTACTCGCGCCTCCCCAACGGTCTTGGCGGTTGGGTTGTCTCGCCGGTAGTCTTCGAGGGTTTGCGCCGGGCGGTTACCTACGTGACTCTTGATTGCTTCGCGCAGCTCCTCTGTGGGCGCCTCTTCGACAGCGCGGCGGAACCCCTCATCCGGGTACGACGATGCCCAATTCTCCGGATGAGGGGAGCGGCCTTTTGGGGCCTCATCCTCCAGCAGCTCATCGAGATCCACCTCGAGCGCGTTGGCGAGCTTGGCGAGCGTTAAGGTATGCGGGGTGCGTACCCCGCGCTCGATCTCGGAGATGGTGCGCTTGCTAACCCCGGCGCGCTCCTCCAGGGTGTCCATAGTCAAGCCCTTCTCAGCGCGTATGCGCCTCAGTTTCCTCACGGTCCTCCTTTGCCGGGGACGCCATCGGAGCAATTTTACACTCGAAGGGAAATAAAAGTCAACAAGGGTATACAGGTGACAGGAAACCTGCTAGAGTACCCGTAGACGTAGAAACGCCCGAGCGGTGCTACCAACACCCCCGGGCCGGACCATCGGAGGCAACCGATGATCGACCAAAGGATAGCGCAGCCCGCGCACCCATCCACCCCCGAAACCACCCCCGCCTACGTCCTGCGCGGCCTCGGCCTGTACGAGCTCCACGCCGGCGAGATCCTCGACTCCTACCAGGGCGGCGGCCGTTGGCTCGTCCCCTCCGGCACCGACGCCGGCAACGTGTACGAGGTCAGGACGGGGACCCGCCCCGAGCGGAACAGGTGCGAGTGCCGCGGCTTCTCCTCGCACCGCCATTGCTCGCACGTCGTTGCC
>JADDPR010000439.1:0-2068 GCA_016781775.1 Rubrobacter sp.
TCTTCTTCTACCAAATTCTCGACCGGGACCCAGAACGCTTCGGCGACCTCGTTCGGGTCGAGGCGGCCCGGGTCGGCGTCGAGGGCGACGACGAAGGTCGAGACGACGAACTGCCTTCCGGCGCTGCGCGGACCCATGTCGTCGAGGCGGCCGAGGAGCTTGCCTTCGAAGAGGTCGACGCCGACCTCTTCGAGGGTCTCGCGGCGCGCGGTGTCGTAGGCGTCCTCGTCGTTGGGCTCCCGACGTCCGCCGGGGAGGGCCATATGCCCCGACCAAGGGTCGCCTGCCCTGTCGGCGCGCTTGATGACGAAGACTTCGAGGCCTTCTTTCTCGCGGATCATCAGCGCCACGGCGGCCTGGCGGCCCAGGGGCTCCAGGATGGCGGGCTCCAGGTCCTTGAGGGCTGCGGCCACGCGCTCTACCGCGTTCAGATATCACCACCGACCATGCTTGTGAGTCTAACGCCATTTGGGGGAAATGGGTTCGAAACTTCTCCAGCGATCCCGCAGCGCGTGCGTGGTCGGTTCGGCGGATCGGTCCTTGCTCCCCTATCCGGGGAACGACGTCTCATACGATCTCCGGTGACGAGCCCGAAGCGCGTCACCGCTCTACTCGCTATCGCCCTACGAGGGCTCCGTGTGCTTGAGTTCGCAGAGCGTTGCTGCGTCGTCGGTGCCATGGTGGCCTTCGGCGAACGCCGGTAGCCGCGGTGGTAAGCTCTCTCGAAATCCCGTAGAGGAGGACTGTTTTTATGGTGGATGAGCGGTTGAAGAAGCTGGCCCGGTTGCTCGTAGAGTATTCCATCGGGGCGGGGGAGGGCGATCAGGTGATCGTCTCCGGCGGGGTCGCGGCCGAGCCCCTGATCAAGGAGGTCTACGGGAATCTTCTCGATGTCGGGGCCGTGCCGATACCGCAGGTCCAACTCCCGGGGATGCAGGAGATGTTCTTCGAGCGCGCGAGGGAGAGCCACTACGAGAAGACGCCCTCGATAACGCGCGGCATCTACGAGGGCGCCGACGCCTTCATCTCGATCATGGCGCCGCAGAACACGAAGGCGCTGGCGGCGGTGGATCCGGGCAAGCAGCGTGCCCTCGGCAAGCGGGACAAGGACATCCAGGAGATCGTGCTCGGCAAGGACCGCTGGGCGCTGACGCTCTTCCCGACTGCCGCCCTGGCTCAGGAGTCCGAGATGAGCCTCGCGAACTACGAGGAGTTCGTCTTCGCGGCGATGGCGCTGAACGAGGACGACCCGGTCGCGTACTGGAAGGAGAAGGCGAAGGAGCAGGGCAGGCTCATAGAGCGCCTCGAGCAGGCCGACGAGGTGCGCATCAAGGGCCCGGGGACGGACCTCAAGCTCCGCATCGGGGGCCGGAAGTTCCTTAACGGGGACGGGATGCACAACATGCCGTGCGGCGAGATCTTTACGGGCCCCGTCGAGGATTCCGCCGAGGGCGAGGTCTACTTCGGGATACCGGTCGCGGTCGCCGGGCGCGAGGTCTCGGGGGTCCGCCTCCGGTTCGAGGGCGGCAAGGTCGTGGAGTCGAGCGCGGAGAAGGGCGAGGAGTACCTGAACGCGATGCTCGACGCCGACGAGGGCTCCAGGCGCCTCGGCGAGCTTGGGATCGGGACGAACTACGGTATCCCGAGGTCTACAAAGAACATCCTCTTCGACGAGAAACTCGGGGGGACGGTCCACCTCGCGGTCGGCCGCTCCTATGAGAAGACCGGCGGCAAGAACGACTCGTCGGTCCACTGGGACCTTATCTGCGATCTGCGCGAGGGCGGCGAGCTCTACGCCGACGGCGAGCTTATAGAGAAGGACGGCGAGTTCGTCGGGTACGACTTCCGGTAGGGCACGCCTCACCTCCCGCGCCGGATGAAGTTCGATCGTAAGGCCAGGAGTCAGGACCGCGAGATGTTGCGTCTCGCCGTGCCCGCTCTCGGGGCGCTGGCTGCGGAGCCGACGTACGTGCTGGTGGACACGGCGATCGTGGGGCACCTCGGCACGCCGGAGCTCGCGGCCGTGGCGATCACGGGCATCCTCCTCACGACGAGCATCACGCTCTTC
>JADDPR010000439.1:2185-18073 GCA_016781775.1 Rubrobacter sp.
GGGAGATGTCGGTCGATTACCTGAGGATCTCGGCGCTCGGGCTACCGTTCGCGATCATCGCGCTCGCGGGGCAGGGCTTCTTACGCGGGGTCGGGGACTTGAAGCTTCCGCTCCTGATCGTGGTGGCGGCCAACGCGGCGAACGTCGTGCTGGAGGTGCTCTTCGTGTATGGGTTCGGGTGGGGACTGGCGGGCTCGGCGTGGGGAACGGTGATCGCCCAGGCGGGGATGGGCCTGGCGTTCGTGCTCGCGCTGCTGGGCGTCTCCGGTGGGTTGCGGCGCCCGCGCTGGCTCGAGGTGAGACCGTTGCTGAAGATCGGGGGCGACATAGAGGTGCGCACGGCGGCGTTGTTGCTCTCGTTCGCGCTCGCGGGGGCGGTGGTCGCGCGGGTCGGGGAGGCTTCGCTCGGGGCGCACCAGGTTGCGTTTCAGCTTTTCCTGTTTCTGGCGCTCGTCCTCGACGCCATCGCTATAGCCGGACAGATTATCGTGGGCCGTGCTCTCGGGGCGGGCGATGCGGAGGGTGCGTACGGCGCCGCGGGACGCATGATCTTCTGGTCCGTCGCGCTCGGCGCCCTCTTCGCCGTGGCGCTGCTCGTCTCCGGCGATGCGCTCCCGGAGCTGTTCACCGACGACCCGGCGGTGATCGGGCGGGCCGCGGAGATCTGGCCTCTCTTCGCCCTCATGCAGCCCATGGGTGCGGCGGTCTTCGCCCTCGACGGCATCCTGATAGGAGCGGGCGACACGCGCTTTTTGAAGTGGTCCATGCTCGCCGCTTTCCTCACCTTCGCCCCCCTCGCGCTCGGCGCCCTGTTCTTCGGTCTCGGTCTCGTTGGCGTATGGGTCTCCCTGCTCGCCCTGATGGCGGTTCGTCTCGTAACCTGCGGGGCGCGTTTCGTGGGGCGCCGATGGGCCGTCGTTGGGGCTTGAGAGGGAGACGCGCGGGGCTGGTTTCGCGCTCGCGGGATTTCGGGTAGGGAGCGGGGCATGGACGAGACTATGCTGCGCGTCGCGAACGTCGGGAGTGAGGCTGACCTGGAGGCCGTGCGGGATGCCCTGGATGAGATCGGGGCGGACTACGAACGCGTGGACTCCGAGCCCAACGAGGACATCTATCCTCAAACGGCTTACTTCCAGATCCAATCCGGCCTCACCGGCGACGCGGACAACGTCATCGGGAAGCTCGCGGACGAGCGCGGCCTCGACGCCGAGATACTCTAGATCGCAGACATCACCCTCCGCCCATTTATACTCGCATCGTGATCGACCCCCAACAGGACACGGGCAGGACCGCAAGACCACACGGCACAAGGCCCGTGTTCCACAGCTCGTGTTCCCGTAGGCAGAAGCGATCCCGGACAGGGAACCCCCTACCGCCAGAGCTACTCTCGCGGCTGGTGCGTGCCATGCAGGAGGTCTGAGCCGTTGCGCTACGATGCCGTCTTCCTGGACATCGACGGGACGCTGCTCTGGGTGGACCTCGACGTCGAGGGCTACGTCCGCGACCTCTCGCCTTACACGACGGACGGTTCCCTCACCGTTGAGAAGGCTACTGGCCCCATCTGGGACGGCCTGAGAAGGCACATCAGGGAGAACATCAAGTACCCAACCGAGGGTGACCTCGCGCGGTTCCGGCGGGAGAACGCCGCGACCACGGCCCGCAGCCTCGGGCTCGACGCCCCGAGAGACCTTCTCGTCGAGGTGTCGGCCAAGCGCATCAAGTTCAACCCGTACCGGGAGTCCGAGCGGGTTCTGGAGGAGTTGAAGCGGACGGGCGTGCCGCTCTACGCGCTCTCGAACTGGGACATCTCCCTGGAGGGGGTGATCGGGGGCCTCGGCTGGAGGCGTTTCTTCGACGGGCTCGTCGTGTCGGCCATCGTGGGGGCCGAGAAACCGGACCGCGTCATCTTTGAGGAGGCGCTCCGCGTGGCCGGGGTGGAGCCGTGCCGGGCGGTCCACGTGGGCAACGACCCCGTCTCGGACGTGCGAGGGGCCGCCGAGGCGGGGATCGACGCCGTACTCGTGGACCGCAAGGGTGGCGTCGATGTCCCTGAGGCGACGGCTGTTCTGACGGACCTGCGCGGCCTGCCGGATTTCGTGAGGGGATAGGGCGCTTTTGGACGAAGCACGCGTGGCGCGGGCGGTACGCGAGATCCTGGCGGCGGTCGGGGAGGACCCGGACCGGGAGGGCCTCGCCGAGACGCCCGAAAGGGTCGCCGAGGCCTACGCCCACCTCTTCTCCGGCTTGCGGGAGGACCCCACGCGCCACCTCGAAGGCGGCTTCGACAAGGCCGCGCGCGACCTCGTCCTGATCCGGGACGTGCCGGTGGTTTCAAACTGCGAACATCACCTCCTTCCGTTCACGGGCAAGGCTCACTTGGCTTACCTGCCCAACGGCCGGGTGGCGGGATTTTCGGAACTCGTTCGGGTCGTGGGGGGCTACGCCCGGCGTCCCCAGCTTCAGGAGCGTCTCACCGCCCAGGTCGCCGATGCTCTTTACGGGGCCTTGGGCTCGCTCGGTTCGATCGTGGTAATCGAGGCGACCCACACCTGCATGACGGCGCGAATCGCCGAGACGACCGGAAGCGTCGCGGTGAGCGTGGCCGCCCGCGGCGTCTTCGAGGAGGACCCCGCGCGGAGGGCCGAGGTCATGGCCCTGATCTCACGCGGCGTCTGAAGGGAGCAGCGCTCCGAGACCGGTACGCTAAACCCCGCCGTCCGGGGGCACCTGTGCCGTCGCCCGCTCCCCTGGGGTTCCTACTCGTGGGGGACGATCCTCCGGCAGGCACCCCGAGAAATGTTCCGAGCCGCGCTCGGCCCGCTCTACTCCTGTCTGCGTTGGTGCACGGTCGCCGCCGGCGGTTCGGGCGGGACGGATGCTTCGGGGACGTAGGCGAGCGCGGCGCCCGCGATCCCGGCGGCGTTGAGCATCTCGGCGGGGACGACCTCCGTGCGCGTCTTTACGTGCGGGAGGAACTTCTCGGACCTCTTGCTGACGCCGCCGCCGATGATGATGAGGTCGGGCCAGAACAGGTCTTCCATCCTTCGCAGGTACTCTACGAGGCGTCCGGACCAGTCCTTCCAGGAGAGGTTGTGGACCTTGCGGGCGCGATCGGAGGCGTAGGTCTCGGCGTCGCCGCCGTGCAGCTCGATGTGTCCGAGCTCCGTGTTCGGGACGAGCTTCCCCCCGATAAACAGCGCCGTACCGATGCCGGTCCCTAAAGTAAGCATCAGGACGACGCCCTCGACCCCCACCCCCGCGCCCCAGCGAATCTCGGCGAGGCCCGCGGCGTCGGCGTCGTTGACGATCCGGACGGGCGCGCCGAGCTCCCGGCGGAGGCGCTCTGCCAGGTCGAACCCTACAAAAGCCTTGTCCACGTTGGCGGCGGTGTGGATCGCGCCCTCCTTCACGACCCCCGGGAAGCCGACGCCCACGGGGCCGTCCCAGCCGGCCCGCGAGATTACCTCGACCACCGTCGCGACGACGTCGTCGGGCCTGGCGGGTTCGGGGGTGGCGACCCTTATCCTCTCGCCGACGAGCGCACCGGTCTTGGTGTCCACGGGCGCGCCCTTGATCCCGGAACCGCCTATGTCCAACCCGAAAACGTGCATCGTCCACCTTCTCATCTACGGAAGCACCGCAACTATTGTAAAGCGACATCCAATCGCGCCCACAGGCTTCTCAGGTTATTACTCCGAAGAGTCCCTATCCGACGTAGCCGCCCTGATCCGCCCCCGGCGGGCAGGCGAAGACGGCGCTGCCGGTGTGCGAGATGTACTCGTTTCTGGTCTGAACTAGGTCTTTGCCGCGTCGCGGCTCGTGCCTACCGGGAACACGACCGCCGGGCCGTGGACGCCCACAGCGACGCGTTCGCCGGGCTTGTAGGTCGAGCCGGCCCAGACACGAGAGCGCAGGGTGCGACCGGAGTCGAGGCGTAGCTCTACAAGCTGGTCGTGGCCGTAAAACTGGCGGCGCACGACCTCCGCCTCCCCGGCGGCGAGCTTGTGCCCGAGCGGGAGTAGGACGAGCGCCTCCGGGCGGAGCATGACCTCCGCTTCGGGGCTGTCGACCTCGACTTCGGCGGCGGGGATGGCGCCGAGGTCGCAGAGGAAGCGGCCGTCTTGCATCCTGCCGGGCAGGAAGTTGGCGTCGCCGACGAACTCGGCGACCGCGCGGCTGGCGGGGCGGTTGTAGAGGGTCTCGGGCGGGGCTTTCTGGGAGATGACGCCGTCGAGCATCACGGCGACCTCGTCGGCGAGGCTCAGGGCCTCCTCCTGATCGTGGGTCACGAAGATGGCGGTGGCGCCCGCGTCCGTGAGGATCTCGCGCATCTCCGTCCTGACGCGCGCCCTCAGGGCCGCGTCGAGGTTGCTGAACGGCTCGTCGAGCAGCACGATCTCGGGCTCCGGCGCGAGCGCCCTCGCGAGCGCGACGCGCTGCTGCTGGCCGCCGGAGAGCTCGTGCGGCATCCGGTCCCCGAGCCCCTTGAGGTGCGTAAGCTCCAGCACGTCCTCCACCGTACCCTCGCGGTTTTTGCCCCTCGGCAGCCCGTAGGCGACGTTCTTCGCCACGGTGAGGTGGGGGAAGAGGGCGTAGTCCTGAAAGACCATCCCGACCCTGCGTTTCTCCGGGGCGACGTTGACCCCGGGACCCGCGACGGTGCGTCCGCCGATCTCGACCGTCCCGGCATCCGGGTGCTCGAAGCCCGCGATGAGCCTGAGGGTCGTGGTCTTGCCGCAGCCGGAGGGGCCCAGGAGGGCGAGCACCTTGCCCGCTTCGAGCTCGAAGTCCAGGTGTCGTACGGCATGGACGGGACCGTAGCTCTTCTCGACGCCCGAGATGTTCACGGAGGTACTCAACTTACTTCACCCGGTCCCGGATCGTGAGCAGGTACAGCGGCGGGGCGGAGATCAGGATGAGGAGCAGCGCCGGGGCCGCCGCCCGCGCGAAGAACGCCCCGGAGGTTGCGTTCCAGACCTCGGTCGCCAGGGTGTCGAACTCGATCGGCCCCAGGAGCAAGGTCGCCGGAAGCTCCTTCATCGTCGTCAGGAAGACGAGCGCGGCCCCCGCCACGATCCCGGACCGGGCGAGCGGCACGGTAATGGTGGCCAGCACACCAAGAGGTCCCCGGCCAAGAGACCGCGCCGCCTCCTCGACGCTCGGACGCGCCTGCAATAGCGCCGCCCGGATCGCGCCGAGCGCCTGCGGCAGGAAGTGGACGACGTAGGCGAAGACGAGGAGCCCCAGGGTCTGGTAGAGAGCGGGGGCGTAGTTCGACCCGAAGAACACGAGCGCGAGCGCGAGGGCTATCGCCGGAAGGGCGAACCCCACGTAAGAGAGACGCTCCACGAAGCCCGAGACCCTCCCCGGGAACCGTACGGCCAGGACGGCCACCGGCAGCGCCGCCAGGACCGCGACGCCCGCCGCGATCCCGGAGACGAAGATGGAGTTCCACGCGCTCTCCCACACGGGATCTAGTACCTCGCCCCCGGCGAGCCCCCGGACAAGCCAGTAGACGAGGACGCCGACGGGCAGGACGAGCGCGAGCGAGACGACGCCTCCGCAGAAAAGGAGCGCCGGCAGGCGCCAACGACCGAGCGGGACGGGTCGCGCCGTCGCCGATCCACTGCCCCCGTAATTGGCCCGCCCGCGCGTCCGATGCTCCACCGCGAGCACCGCGGCGACGAGGACCACGAGCATGAGGGCGAGGATCGCCGCGGGCGTCCGGTCGAAGGCCGACTTGTACTGGAGGTAGATCTCGGCCGAGAAAGTGTCGTAATGCAAGAGTGAGACGGCCCCGAAGTCGCTCAGAGCATAGAGCGCGACGAGCAACGCCCCTGCCACGACCGCCGGCCTGAGCTGCGGGAGCGTGATGCGGAAGAACGTCGTCCAGCGCCCGCTACCCAGAGAGCGCGCCGCCTCCTCGTACGACGCATCCATCCCGTTGAGCGCGGCTCGCGCGGTGAGGAACACGTAAGGATACGTAAACAGCGCGAGCGCGAGCGCCGCGCCCGGGAGCCCGTAGACCGAAGGGAGCCTCTCGACGCCCAGAGGCGCCAGGGCGTCCTGTAGCAGCCCGCGCGGCCCGAGCGTGCTGACGAGCACGAAGCCCCCGACGTACGAGGGTACGACGAGCGGCAGCGCCGCGAGCACCGCCCACACGTGTCGCCCCGGCAGGTCGGTGCGCACCGTGAGCCACGCGAGGGGGACGGCTATGCCGACCGCCGCGGCCGTGACCACGACGGCGAGCAGCACGCTCCGGGCGAGAACCTCCAGGGAGGAGACGTCGAAGACGACCTCCGAGATCTCCGCCCAGCCGGCCTCCGAAGCCCTGAGGACGAGGTAAAGGAGAGGCAGCACCATCGCCGCCGCGACGAGCGCCGCCGGCAGGGCCAGGAGCGCCGGGGGACGTTTCCCGCGCGGGCGCTGCTGCCTACCCCTCGCCCTCTTGAGCTCCTTCGGGAGAACCGTCAAGCCGTTACTCCCATCTCTACAGGACCCCGGTCTCGCGGAGGAGCTCCAGCGTCCCCTGCAGGTCGTCGAGGTCACCGAGGTCGACCTCCGGCGTCTCTATCTCGCGGAGCGGGACGAGCCCCTCGGGGGTCTGGATGCCCTCGACCATCGGGTACTCGTAGGTCTCGTCGGCGAAGTACTGCTGCGCCTGCTCCGCGAGCAGGTAGTCGACGAAGCGCTGCGCCTCATCGGGGTTGTCCGCGGTGTTCAGGATTCCGGTGCCCGCGACGATGACGAGCGCGCCGGGATCGCCGTTCTTCAGATAGTAGTTGCGCGCCCCGAAGCCCTCGCCCTGCTCGTCGAGCGCCCGGTAGAGGTAGTAGTGGTTGACGAAGCCAACCTCGACCTCGCCGGAGGCCACGGCATCCAGCGTGGTGGAGTTATCTGGGTAGACGACCGGCTCGTTCGCCTGGATCCCCTCGAGCCACTCTCGCGCCCTGTCCTCACCTTCTATCGCCCGGAGCGCCGTCACGAAGGCCTGGAAGGAGCCGTTCGTCGGGGCCCAGCCGATCCTGCCCTTCCACTCGGGGGCGGTAAAGTCGAAGATGGAGGGGGGGAGTTCGTCCTCCTGCAAAGCTTCGGTGTTGTACGCGACGACCCGCGCCCGACCCGAGGTGCCGACCCACAAGTTATCGGGCGATCTGTACTCCTCGGGTACCCGCGCCAGGGTCTCCTGTGGCAACTCCTTGAACGCGCCAGCGTCGGCGACGGCCCCGAGAGCGCCCGGGTCCTGGGCGAAGAAGACGTCCGCGGGGCTGTTCTCGCCCTCCTCGACGATGGTGGCGGCGAGCTCGGCCGTGTCGCCGTAGCGGACCTGCGCGTCTATCCCGGTTTCCTTCTCGAACTGCTCGATGACCGGGCCGACGAGGCCCTCCTGGCGCCCGGAGTAGATGACGAGCGCGCCCTCCTCGGCCCGGAACGGCGCGGCGGCCGTGGTCTCGCCCGTCGTCCCCCCGGTAGTGCCGCCGCCGGTAGTCTCGCCCCCCGCCGCCGTCGCACCCCCGGCCGTCTCGCCGCCCGCTCCTCCGTTACCACTCGGAGCGTTACCGCTCGGCGGCTCCTGACCGCAAGCACCGGCGAGCGCAAGGGTCAAAGCCAGAAGAACGAAGATCGAAGATGCCCTGAGTTGAGACAAAACGCCCCACCTATTCTAGAATCGATCCCGGCCGCAACGGCCGGACGTCGCCGGCAGAGCCGGTGCGGCCCGTTCCATCCGGCTCACTTTTTATAATGACAATCGTTTGCAATAACAACACGTGCAGGGTAGTTTACGCTGCGGGCGTAAGTCAAGCTCCCCGCGCGCCCGGTGTGAGCGGGGTCACCCCAGGTGCGAGAGGTTTCGGGGAGGGGCGCTCCGTCGCGTTTGCTCAGGCAGGGCGAGGGGTCCCTTACGCGTGTTAGGGGCCCTTCTACTTTTGGGTTCGTTCTACCTTCCGGGGCACTTTCTGGGCGGGGCTCTCGTTCGCAAGGGCGACGGCTGGGGCGAGGCGGTGATGCTGCGGTTGGCCGCGAGCACGGCGGTCGCCGCCCCCGTTCTGGTCGGCCTCGCCGTCGCCGGGTGGTTTACGTTTTTGGCCGTCGTCGGGAGTTTCGGGGCGTGCGCGGTCGTCGCCTGGTTCTGGGCGAGGCGACGGGAGGGCTTCGTGGCGAGGTTCTCGGGCTGGGACGCGGCGGTCCTCGCGCTCGTGGGGGGGAGCTTCGCGCTCTACGCCGCGCGCCCGGCCGAGTACGTGATCAACAGCCGCGACCCCGGGGTGTACACCCTGATCGCCGACAGGCTGGCGCGCACGGGCGAATTTTTCGTACGCGACCCGCTCGTCGGGGCCGTCGCTGCTTTCCACGACTTCAGAAGGGGGGAGAAGTACCCCGGTCTATATATCTACGGGGAGGACCTCCTGGTGCCGCAGTTCTTCCCCGGGCCGTTCGGCTTCCTGGGCTTCGGCAACCTCGTCGGTGGGCTGTGGGGCAGCTTCTACGTGGTGCCCGTCTTCGGGGCCCTGGCGGTGGGCATGGCCTTTTTGCTCGGCTCGGAGCTCTTCGGACGGTGGGCAGGGGCTCTAGGAGCGGCTCTTCTGGCGACGAGCTACGCTCAGGTCTGGTGGGCCCGCCACCCCTCGAGCGAGATCGCGACCCAGTTTTTCGTCCTCGCGGGGTTGTGGATTCTGGCCCGATTCGTCCGCAGGGGCGGCGCGGGGACGGGCGTCATGGCCGGCCTGCTCCTCGGAGGGGCGATGCTGGTGCGGGTGGACGCTTTCCTGGCCGCTGCGGCCCTGCCCCTGCTCGCCGGGTACGACCTCTTCGTGGGGAGGCAGGTGCGGCGCTGGCTGTATCCCGCCGTCCCGCTCGTGCTCGCCGGCCTCGCCGGACTGCTCTACCTCAATACGATCGCGGGTCGGTACCTCAACTTGATCTACGGCCGCCACGACCTGGACGAGGCATTGAAGCTGGCCCCGCATGCCCTCGTCGCCGCGACCGTCCTCGCCGGCGTCCTCTGGGCCGTCCGCCGCCTGTACGGGGGGCGGGTGGACGTGTGGCTGCGGGTGAGGGGCGGGCGCGTGGCCGTGGCCGGCGCCCTCGTCGTAGTGGGGGTCGCGCTCTGGGGTTACTTTGTCCTCCCGGTCCCGTGGGAGAACCTCCCCGTCGACTCGAGGGACTACGACGCCTACCGGGAGCAGATTCTGGTGCGCCTCACGTGGTTTATCACGCCTCCGGTGGCGCTCCTCGCGCTTCTCGGGTTCGTGCTTGCGGCACGCCGCCCGAACGCGGCCCGGATGCTCCTTTTCGGAGCGGTCCTGAGCTTCGGCATCCTGTATACCTTGGTCCCCAACGTGGCGCCGGACCTCCCGTGGGCCACGCGACGGTTCGTGCCGACGGTCTTCCCCGGAGTGTCCCTGCTCGCCGGTTTCGCCGCCGTGGAGGCCGGCAGGTGGGCGTCCCGTCTCCTCGGCCCACGAGCGGGCCTCGCCCTGACGGGCGCCCTCGCGGTCGTAGCGTGCGCGTGGACGTTGCACACGACGGGTCCCATCCTCACTTTCAGGGAGCTCGAGGGGGCCGTTGCGGCGTTCGACAGGGTCGAGAGCGGCATCCCCGAGGCCGACGTGGTCTTCGTGGAGGTGCCGGACGCCACGGACCGTTCCGCCTCTACCTTCGAATATCTTTACGGCCGCCCGGTCCTGCCCTACAGCCGCGACCGCTTCCGGCGCGAGCGGGACGAGCTAAAGGAGGCCGGACTCCTCGACGACGCCCTGTACGTCACGCTCGAGGGCATGCCGGCCCCGCTCATCTCGCGTTATGAATTCGACGAAGTGGCCCGCGAAGAGGCCGTCCTCCCCCGCCTGGATCCCATCGAAGGAAACGAGGAGGGGCTCTCCATGCGGATCGAACCCCTCCACTTGACTTACAGGGTCTTCCGCGTAGAGGCCGAGACCCGCTAGAATCGCTCCCCGCTCCACAATCCCAAGAGCCGATAACCGCCCCCCGTGTGATCGAAGTCAATGATCGAGATCACTTCGACTCTTCTCAGGCCCCTTCGGATATTGACAATGATTGTCATTTTCAAATATGTTGCTCGCGTCGGTAAGCACCGGGGTCTTTCGGCCCCGAGAAAGGAGATGGGAAGATGAGGAAGACGCTTGTGTTGGCGATCATGCTGGCTGTGATGCTGGTGGTCGCGGTACCGGCCTTCGCGCAGGGCGGTTCGGCGAGCGGCGGTGGTTCGGCGAGCGGTGGGGGGTCCGTTTCGGCTCAGCCCGCGGCCCCGGTCGCTCCGGAGCCGGCTCCGGCCGCCCCGGCCCAGTACGAGGCTCCGGCGGCGCCCGTGCAGGAGGTGGCCCCGGTCGAGCAGTACGCCGAGACGGAGCCGCTCCCGACCACCGGTGGCGTTTCTCCGGTTGCTTTGGCCTTCGTGGCGCTGGCTTCCGTGGGTGTGATCGGCCTGCTCGCGTTGCGGCGCAGGGCGTAGGGCGCGACCTCTCGGGCACCTTTTGGGCGGGGCTTTCGGGTCCCGCCCTTCTTCGGTACCGACTGGATAGGAGAATCTGGTGAGCAAGGTGTTGGTTACGGGGGCTGCGGGGTTTATAGGCTCGCACCTCGTGGATCGGTTGCTGGAGGCGGGGTACGAGGTCGTGGGGCTCGACTGCTTTACTGACTACTACTCGCCGGAGGCGAAACGGCGGAACCTCTCGCGGGCCCTCGCCCGAGAGCGGTTCACCCTGATCGAGGGCGACCTTCTGCACCTGGACCTCGACGACGTCGTCGCGGGGGTAGAGGGGGTGGCGCACCTGGCCGGGGAGCCCGGCGTGCGGTCCAGTTGGGGGGAGAGGTTCCCGACCTACCTCGAGCGCAACGTGCAGACCACGCAGCGGCTGCTCGAGGCGGCCTCGCGGGGAGGGCTGGGGCGCTTCGTCTACGCGTCTTCTTCCTCGATCTACGGGTCGAGCGACGGGGGGCCGGTGACCGAGGAAGGCGCGCTCAGGCCCGCCTCGCCTTATGGCATGAGCAAGGTCGCGGCGGAGGAGGTGATCGGCCTGTACGCGAGGGAGAGGGGGGTGCCCTCGACGCTGCTGCGCTACTTCACCGTCTACGGTCCGCGCCAGCGGCCGGAGATGGCCCTATCGCGCTTTATCTCCGCGATTTTGTCCGGGGAGCCCGTCGAGATCTTTGGTGATGGCGAGCAGGCGCGCGAGATGACCTACGTCGCGGACGTCGTCGAGGCGACCGTCGCGGCCCTCGAGGCGGAGCCGAAGGAGAGGGTGCGGGCGTACAACGTCGGTGGGGGGACTCGCACGACGGTCGGGAGCCTCGTAAACCTCGTTGGAGGGGCGATCGGGGAGAGGCCCGAGGCGCGCTACTGCCCGCCCGTCCCCGGAGACGTGCGCTCCACGTGGGCCGACCTCGAGCGTTCCAGATTGGAACTCGGCTACAATCCCCGGGTCACGCTCGAGGAGGGCGTGGAGGAGCAGGTGCGCTGGGCGCTCGCCGAACGGCGGGCCCTTGCCGCCGCGGTTTAACCCCGGGTGATCGAAGCCGTCCTCATACTGCTTGTGCCGGTCGCGCTCTATCTGCCGGGTCATTTTCTGGGCGGCTCCCTTGTCCTGAAGGGCGACGGTTGGGCAGAGCTCGCGTTGCTGCGCCTCTCCTGCGCCATCGCCGTCGCCACGCCCGTTCTGCTGGCCCTTGCCCTGCTCCGGTGGTATCGGACGCCCGTGCTGCTGGGGTCTTTCGTGGTGGCCGCAATTGCGGCCTGGACGCTCGCACCGAGGGGAGCGCGTCCGGGCCGGCGGCCGGCCGGGCGTTGGGACCTCGCCCTCTACGCGCTGGTGGTTGCGAGCTTCTCGCTTTACGCCAACCCGGCGGAGTACGTGCTGAAGGACCGGGATCCGGGGGTTTACGCGGTGGTGGCCGCGAAGCTCGCCCGCACCGGGGAGCTCTTTACCCGCGACGGGCTCGTCGCCGCCGTCGCTTCCTTCCACGACTTCGCGGATGGGGCCAAGCATCCCAGCTTCTTTATACGGGGGGACAACCTCCTGGTACCGCAGTTCTTCCCCGGCCCGTTCGCCCTGATAGGGGTCGGTAACCTTGTAGGCGGCACCTGGGGGGGGCTGTACTTGGTGCCCGTCTTCGGGGCCCTCGCCGTAGGGGCGGCGTTCCTGCTCGGCTCCGAACTGTTTGGGCGGTGGGCGGGATTCCTGGGGGCGGCTCTTCTGGCTACAAGCTACGCTCAGGTCTGGTGGTCTCGCTACCCCTCGAGCGAGGTTTTGACCCAGTTCTTCGTCCTTGCAGGGTTATGGCTCGCCGCGCGCTTCCTGCGAGGCGGCGGTGGGGGGACGGGCTTGGTGGCGGGGCTGCTCCTCGGCGGGGCGATCTGGTGCGGGTGGACGCCTTTCTGGCCGCGCTCGCGATACCGGTGCTCGTCGCGTACGATCTCCTCCTCGGGCGCCCGCTGCGGCGGTGGGCTTACGTGTGCGTTCCGCCGTTCCTTCTGGGCGGGGGAGCGCTCCTCTATCTCTGGACGGTCGGAGGCCGGTACTTGAACATCATCGAGGATCTCCACATCCCGGACGGGGCCTTACGCCCCGCCGCCTACGCCCTGAGCGCCTCGCTGCTCGCGGCGTTCGCCGTGTGGTGCGCGCGAAGGTGGGGGAGGGCCGGGATCGAGGGCCTGCTGGAGGTTCGCGGGCGAAGCTCCGCCCTACTTGCCGCCCTGGCCGTCTCCGGGGCGGCCGTGTGGGCTTACTTCGTGATGCCGGAGCCCTTGTCGGGGCTGCCGGAGTACTGGGGCGGACGCGAGGACCCCATGGCCGAGTTCCATGCCTACGATCGGCAGGTCCTGGTCAGGATGGTGTGGTTTATCACCCCCGTCGTGGCGATCCTGGGGATGGCCGGGTTTCTGCTCGCGTCGTACCGGCTCGACCGGGCGCGAGCCCTGTTTCTGGGTGCGGTCCTCTCGTTTGGGGTGCTCTACGTCGCCCTGCCGAACGTGGCGCCGGACCTCCCGTGGGCCACGCGCAGGTTCGTACCCGCCGTCTTCCCCGGGGTGAGCCTCCTCGCGGGGTATGCGGCGGTGGAGGCGGGGCGGGCCTTGGGAAGAGCGTGGGGCACGCGCGTTGGGATCGCCCTTGCAACGGCGCTGGCGGTCGTCGCGCTCGGCTGGTCGGTGCACGTGTCCTGGCCCATATATGGCGTGCGCGAGCTCGCGGGCGCCGTGGAGGGGATCGACCGACTCGAAAGGGCGCTGCCTCCGTCCCGTCTGATCTACGTCGAGACGCCCGCCGACGACTACGCAGCGACCCTGGACTACCTCTACGGACGGCCGGTGCTGGTCTACGGGAGGGAGGAGTTTCTGAAAGAGATGCCGAAACTCCGCGAGGCCGGACTGCTGGAGGACGCCGCCTTCGTGACGATAAAGGAGTGGCCAAAACCCGTCTTCCCGGGGTTCAAGCTGCGCAAGGTCGGCGAGGAGAAGGTGAGCTTCCTCCGGCTCGAGGACGGGTTCAAGGAGGTGCCGCGGGGGGTGTACGTGGAGCAGCAGGGGTTCAAGATCTTCGAGTTGGAGGCCAGGTGAAGAGACGGCTGGCGCTGATGATCGGCGGTCTGGGCGTGCTGGTCGCGCTCGCCTTCACGCTGGCGGGGGTCGACCTCCGGGGGGCGTGGGGGTATGCGGCGGACCATCCCCTGGAGGTGGCGCTCGCCGCGGCGGCCTACACGGCGGCGTTCTGGCTCAGGGCAGCGTCGTGGCGGCCGCTGATCGGGGCTGCGGTCCCCCTCCCGAAGCTCTTCAACCTCCTCATGGGCGCCCTGTTTCTCAACCACGCCGCGCCGGCCAAGGCCGGAGACCTCGCCCGCATGTACGCCCTCTCCCGGCTGGTGCCCTCCGGTCGCGCGGTGGCGAGCGTCGTGCTGAGCAGGCTCATGGATCTCGTCGGCCTGCTCGGGGTGCTCGCGGCGGCGTTGGCCCTCGCGGGCGCCGGGGGGTGGGGGAGGCTCCTACTTCCCGCCCTCGTCGTCGCGGGGATGGCCGGGGGACTGTTCCTGCTCGCCCGCCTGCGGCTGCCCGACGGGCTGAGCGGCCGGTTCGGCGCGGCCGGCCGGACCCTGGGCCGTGCGCAGGAGGCGTTAGGCGACACCACCCGCGGCGCCCTGCTGCGGTCGTTCGCGTTCGCGGCGCCGGCGTGTGTGCTCGAGGCCGGCATCCTCCACGTCGTGGGGCGGGGCTTGGGCCTCGGGCTCACGCCCGCGGAGGTCGTGGCCGCGACCTGCTTTGCGGTGCTCGTCGCGGCCGTGCCGCTCACGCCCGGGGCGATAGGCACCTACGAGGCCGGGATGGTGGCGATCCTGCTGGCCTTCGGAGTTTCGGCGGAGGCCGCCTTCGCTGCCGCCGTTATCACGCACGCCATGAAGTTCTTGTACGCTTTCGCAGCCGCGCCCTTCGCCTTCGGGGAGGGGCTCGCCGCACTCGAGAAAGGAAAGGTGAGGCCCGATGAAGCCCGCTTCTAAGTTCGAAATAATCGCCGCACGGTGCTGGAACGTCCTCAACGAGGGCAAGTCGTTTCACCCGGTCTTCGTCCTCGGGACTTTTCTGCTCCTGCACCTCTGGGACCTGCTCGACGGCGGGTTCTGGGGCCGGGCCCTTCCGGCGCTGGCGCTCACGGCGCCCCTCGTCGTCCTCTTCGTCCGCTACGACTTCCCGCTGAAGCTCCGTCGCGCGCTGCTCGTGTTCCTCGCGGTGTTCCTATTGCTTTTCCGGTTCGTGGACCTCGCGGCGCTCGGGCTCGTCCTCGGCTTGTATATCTTCTTCACGGTCTTCTTCTGGGGGACGTTCTACTACCACTTGAGGACCGGGGCGCCGAAGACGAACTTCGTCCGCTTCTGGAAGCTCGTCTTCGAGAACCCGGACTCGACGAGCGGCAACTTCCAAGAGCAGGTGCCGAAAGCCCTCCTCGTGCTGTTTACGCTCGAGTACCTCGTCGCCGAACCGCTGAGCCTCGGCCGGGCTATGCTGGTCCTCGGCTTCGCCCTCCTGGTGGGCGTCGCGTCGTACCTGGTCCACAAGTTCTTCTTCACCTGGAAGCCCGTTTATCCGTCGGAGCCCACGCGCGAGGTGAACGAGGACGGGGCGCTTGCGAAGCGCGTGATCGTGGTGGTCATCGACGGATGCCGGCTCGATCGCTTCAAGATGGCCCAGAAGCCTTACCTGGAGCGGATGATGGCCCGGGGGACGGTCTACGAGAGCGTCGAGACAACGTATCCTGCGCGGACGGTGGTTTGTTTCTCGTCGATGTTCACGGGGGCGGCTCCGGAGGCCCACGGGATCCGGTCGAACCTCGTCCTCAAGCTCGGGCTCAAGGTCGAGAGCATCTTCGACGTCCTGAGGCGGCACGGGAAGGTGGGCAGGCTCGTCGGCATCGCGCACCTTATCGACTCGTTCGGGGACGACGTCGCGAGCGTGACGAGCGTCGCGCACAACGACAAGATCGACCAGAACCTTATCGCCGCCGCCCGGCGCGAGCTCCACGAGCACGACCCGGAGCTCTTGATCCTGCAGCTTCTCGCCGTGGACCAGAACGGCCACACGCGCGGGACGTACTACCCGGAGTACGTCGAGCGGATCGAGATCACCGACGGCTTGATTGAAGAGTTCATGCGCTGGTGCGAGGAGCGCGGCTACCTCGAGGACGCCGCCGTCGTCCTCATGGCCGACCACGGCCAGGGCATCGGCATCGGCGCCCACGGACACCTCTCCGAGGGCGAGCGCTTCGTCCCGTTCGCGATGTGGGGCAAGGGTGTGGCCGAGGGCCGGGTCGTTGAGGAGCCCCGCTCCATCCTCGACCTCGCGCCCACGATCTCCTACCTCCTCGGCGTCGAGCCGCCCGCGGG
>JADDPR010000066.1 GCA_016781775.1 Rubrobacter sp.
TTAACCTCCTTCTCGGCACGCTCGGTCAACGAAGAGCCGAAGGGCACCCAAGGGCGAATAAGCTCGTAGTCCCGCTGCTCCGGCCACCCGCAAAAGGAGTTCGATCCGCTCCCACTCGTCGGTCGGGGTAACCCTCCTTCGCCTTGTTGTGCCTGTCCCTTCCCCCTCACGCTTAGCGCCCGGCCTCTTAGGCCATCACCAGTCCGCCGTCGCACGTTATGTACTGGCCGGTCACGAAGCCGGCCCAGGGCGAGGCGAACATCAGGACGGCGCGCCCCAAATCCTCCGGGGTGCCGAGGCGCCTCAGGGGCGTGGAACTCGCGACGATGGTGCGGACCTCCTCGGTGGTGGCGGCGCTGGCGTCGGTCTCGTCTATGAGGCCGCCGGCTATCATGTTGACCGTTATGTTGTGAGGGCCGAGTTCCGCCGCCAGGTTGCGCGAGAAGCCCAGGAAGGCGCTCTTGGCGGTGGTGTAATCGTGGTAGGGGACTACGGGGTTGTTTATGAGGTTGGAGAGGATGCTGATGATCCTGCCGCAGCCCCCCTCGATCATCCCCGGAACCACCGCCTGGGAGCAGTACAGGGCGCCCCTCAAGGCGCCGAGCTGCTGCAGGTAGTCCTCCCACCGCACGCTCGCCAAGTCCTTGCGCGTCGTGGGGTCGAACGTGTAGTCGGGGAGGGCGTTGTTTACCAGGACGTCGACGGGGCCGAAGGTTTCGACTGCGGTGCGGACCATCCCGCGGACCGCTTCTTCGTCGGTGATGTCCGCTCCGTAAGGCATCGCTTTTCCGCCCTCGCCTCGAATCGATTGCACGACCCCTTCGGCCTTGTCCGCGCTCCTGAGGTAGTTCACGACCACCGCCGCGCCCTCTTGGGCCAGGGACCTGGCGATGGCCGCTCCGACGCCGCGACTGCCGCCCGTGACCAGGGCGACCTTGCCTTCCAACACACCCACGTCTTCTGCCTCCCTCCACCGGCATTACCCGGATCAGGTTCGAGGGGTCGGCGCATCCTAGCGCCCTCTCAGCTCCTTCCCGCGGGAGCTCCCCCGTAACAGCGTGGCCAGTTTAGCGGAGCCTCGCCTTCGCGGCTCTTCCATGGAACTTCTTAACCATTTATCGCTCACCCCGGCCCCCATCCCGAAACCGCGCGGGAAGGTGTGAAAAACTCATTGTTTGAGCGGCTCGGCTT
>JADDPR010000440.1 GCA_016781775.1 Rubrobacter sp.
CTAGGCGGGGACGTTCAGGACTATCTTCCCTATGCCCTTGCCCTCCTCCATGTGGTTCATGGCCGCGGTGGCGTCTTCGAGCTCGAAGGTCTCGTTGATGACCGGGTGCAGGTCGTGCTTCTCGTAGAAGTCGAGCATCTCGCCGAACTCCTGGGCGCTCCCCATCGCGGTGCCGAGGACGTCGAGCTGCTTCAGGAAGATCTTGGGCATCACGAGTTTCGGAACCGGCCCCGCCGTCGCCCCGAAGGTCACTACCCTGCCGCCGGGCTTGGCGAGCGTCGCGAGGGCGTCGAAGACCTCGCCCCCGATGGAGTCGACGGAGAGGTCGACGCCGCCGGTCATGCCCCGCAGCTCCCTGGACCACTTCTCGGTCCCGTAGTTCACGCCGCCCTCGGCGCCGAGCTCCTTGGCCTTCTCGATCTTCTCGTCGCTCCCCGAGGTGACGAAGACCTTCGCGCCCGCAGCGCTCGCCATCTGCACCAGGAACGTCGCGACACCGCCGCCGATGCCCGGAACGAGCACGGTCTCGCCCTCCTTCAACCCTCCGCGCGTGAACAGGGCCCGGTAGGCGGTGAGCGCCGCGAGCGGGATGGCCGCCGCCTCGGCCTGCGAGAGGTGCGCCGGCTTCGGGAAGACGTTCTCGGCAGGTACCTTGACAAACTGGGCGTAGGTCCCGTCCTCGGGGAGCCCGAGGATGCGGTACTCCTTGCCGGGGAGGCGGAGGTCGTCGCCCCAGTAGAGCGACGGGTGGATCACCACCTCGCCGCCCTCGCCGGGGCCGTCGACTCCGTCACCCCTCGCCGCGACCTCGCCGGAGCCGTCCGAGCCGAGGGTGACCGGCAGGGCCTCTTGTTTCGCCCCGGGATACATGCCCTGCGTCACGAACACGTCGCGGCGGTTCAGGGCCGCGTTCCTCAGACGGACGACGATCTCGCCAGGACCGGGTTCTGGATCGGGGACGTCCTCGTACACCAGGTTCTCCGGACCACCGAGCTCATGCAAACGAACGGCTTTCACGTGTGTTCTCCCTCCGGTCGAACGCCCTCAGCTTTCGGTTTTCAGCCGTCAGCTTAATGGTTTCTGCCACCCGTTACTCGAACGGGGAAGCGCCGGCCGGGTTGTGGCCCCGGCCGGCGCTCTATATTTGCAGCTTTAGGCTGAAGGCTGACCGGCTAAACGAACGCCGAGATGCCGGTGACGTCGCGGCCGACGATAAGGGACTGGATCGTGTCGGTCCCCTCGTAGGTGTACACGATCTCCATGTCGGCGAGGTGGCGGGCGACGTGGTACTCCAGGAGGATGCCGTTGCCACCCATGCAGTCGCGGGCCATCTCGCAGACCAGCTTCGCCTTTCTGGCGTTGTTCATCTTCGCAAGCGACGCCTGCGGGCCGGTCATCTTGCCCTGTTCCTGGAGCTTGGCGAGCCGGAAGCAGTACAGCTGCATGGAGGTGATCTCCGCGAGCATGTTCGCCAGCTTGTTCTGGATAATCTGGAACGAGGCGATCGGCTTGCCGAACTGCACCCTCTGCTTGGCGTAGGTCAGCGCCGCCTCGTAGGAGGCGATGGCGTGCCCGACGGCCTCGTACGCAACACCGCCGCGCGTCGCCGTGAGGACCTTGTTGGTGTCCTTGAACGAGTTGGCGCCCTCGAGCTTGTTCTCGACCGGGACGCGCACGTTCTCCAGGGTGATGTCCGGCTGCCAGACGGCCCGCTTGCCCATCTTGCCCGTAATGAGCTCGGTGGAGTAGCCCTCGGGCATGCGGCCGTTCTCGTCCTTTTCGAGGACGAACGCCTTGACCTGCCTATCCTCGACGTCGCGCGCCCAGATGATCACGAGGTCCGCGAAGGTCGAGTTGCCGATCCAGCGCTTCTCGCCGTTGATGACGTACTCGTCGCCCTCGCGCTTCGCGCTGGTCTCGAGCTGGACTGAGTCGGAGCCGTGCTTGGCCTCCGTGAGGCCCCACGCCCCGATCTTCTCGAGCTTCGCCATCGCCGGCAGCCAACGCTGACGCTGCTCCTCGCTGCCGAGCATGTAGACCGTCCCCATCGCGAGCCCGGAGTGGACCCCGAAGAAGGTGTTCAAGGACCCGTCCCCGCGCGCCATCTCTATCGCGACGAGGACCGCCGAAAGATGGCTCATCCCCGGGCAGCCGTAGCCCTCGATGGTCGTGCCCGCGATCCCGAGCTCCGCGACCTTCGGGATGAGCTCGAACGGGAACTGCGCCTTATCCCAGTACTCGTTGATGATCGGGATGACCTCCCGATCCGCGAACGCCCGAACCCTGTCGCGGACTTCTTTCTCCTCGTCCGTCAGGAGCTCTTCGAGCAGGTAGTAGTCGGTCCCCAAAGACTGCGTTACGTCGGCTAGCAAAACCGCCTCCTTCAAGTCTCCTTGCCCCGCGCCAACTCTAGCATGACGCCCCGGCAAGCGCCCTTCACCTGCGCTATCATCCTTGATGTTGTCAAAAAAGACAAGGTTTTGTCTCGACGGCGGGGATTCGTGCGTCGGGGTGGGACCGTTGCTAGACTCGGGGGCGGTTCGGGAAGAGGGGAGCCTTGGGTTAGTTTGGCCGAGAAAGTAGGAGAGGTTCAGGCGGCGACGCCGAAGGACGTCTTTCTGAGCGAGGTCAAGTCGCGGAGCGTGTTCCCGCTCTTGATCCTGCACCTCGTCCGGGAGAAGCCGGAGTACGGCAACAGCATCATCAAGGGGGTCCGGGAGATCACGGGCGGGGTGATGAGCGTCTCGTCGAACACGATCTACCCGCTCTTGAGGCGCCTGGAGGAGAAGGGCTACGTCGCGGGGGAGTGGGAGAAGCCCGAGACCAGGAGCCGCAGGTTCTACACCATCACGCCCGCGGGCGAGGAGAAGTACGCGGAGATCAAGGAGCGTTTCGAGGGACACCTGTTGAGGGTCAAGGGGGCGGTGGAGGCGATCCACGACGAGATTTACGGCCAGGGCGACTAGGGGAAGGGAGCTCGACTATGCATAGGATCAAAAGGGTCGCGGTACTTGGAGCGGGGACGATGGGCGCGGCCATCGCCGCCCACTGCGCCAACGCCGGCCTGGAAGTAGACCTTTTGGACATCGCGCCGAGGGAAGGCGACGACAAGAACGCCGTCGTGAAGGCCGGTTACGAGCGGATGCAGAAGGCCAAGCCGGCGAACCTCATGAGCAAGACCGTCGCCGAGCGGATACGCCTCGGCAACTTCGACGACGACTTCGGCAGGGTCGCGGAGGCGGACTGGATCCTCGAGGCGATCATCGAGAAGCTGGAGCCGAAGCAGGGGCTCATGGCGCGCGTCGAGGAGATCGCCAAGGAGACCGCCATCGTCTCCTCCAACACCTCCGGCATCCCGCTGCGCAGCGTCGCCGAGGGTCGTTCGGAGGACTTCAAGAAGCGCTTCTTGGGGACGCACTTCTTCAACCCGCCGCGCTACCTTAAGCTGATGGAGATCATCCCGACCGCCGAGACGGACAGAGAGATCGTTGAGGCCACGCGCGCCTTCGGAGAGCGGCTCCTGGGCAAGGGCGGCGTGATCGCCAAAGACACGCCAAGCTTTATCGCCAACCGCCTGGGGGGCTACGCGGGGATGCAGTCGGCTCGCTACGCCTTCGAGAACGGCTACGGCATCGAGGAGGTCGACGCGATCACCGGCCCCCTCGTCGGTCACCCGAAGACCGCGACCTTCCGCCTAAACGATCAGGTCGGCCTCGACATCGCCGTCGGCGTTGCCGAGAACCTCTACGAGCTCGTCCCCGAGGACGAGTCGCGCGAGGAGCTCAAGCCGCCCCCGAAGCTCAAGGAGATGGTCGAGAAGAACCTCCTCGGCAACAAGACCGGCGGGGGCTTCTACAAGAGGGGCAAGCGAGACGGCAAGACCGTCTTCGACGTCCTGAACCTGGAGACGTTCGAGTACGAGCCCGCCCAGAACCCGGAGGTGCCGGTAGCAAGGGAGGCGCAGGGCCAGGGCGACCTCGGCGCGAGGCTCCGCTTCCTCATGGACAGGGCCGAGGACGACCGGTACGCGAGGTTCCTCCGCGACACGCTGTTGCCGTACATGGCCTATGCCTCGCGGCGGGTACCCGAGATCAGCGACACGCTGGAGGACGTCGACCACGCGATGGAGTGGGGCTTCGCCCACCAGGCCGGCCCCTTCCGCACCTGGGACCTCCTCGGCGTCGCCAAGACCACTCAGCAGATGGAAGGGCTCGGCATCGAGGTCGGCCCGTGGGTCAGGGAGATGTTGGAGGGCGGCAACGAGAGCTTCTACAAGACCGAAGGGTCGAAGGAGCTCCAGTTCAGCCCCGTAAGCAAGCAGTACGAGCCGGTGCGCGTCGACCCGATGATCCTCTCGCTCGATGAGGTGCGCGGGGAGGGCGGGGAGATCTCGCGCAACGACTCGGCGAGCCTCCTCGACCTCGGCGACGGCGTCTTGTGCTTCGAGATCCACTCGAAGGGCAACTCCATCGACGCGAAGGTGGTCGAGCTCGGCAACGAGGCCCTGCAGAGGCTCGAGAACGA
>JADDPR010000227.1 GCA_016781775.1 Rubrobacter sp.
CTAGTGACAAGCTGGCGGTAGCTTCGGGTCGCTGCAGATGGTCGAGGGTGAGGTGGGCTGCATCGGTGCTTGCTCCGGAGGTCGCGACTGGTTTTGACCCGTGTTACGATGCTTGCGATCGTCACGGTCAAGGGGAAAAGGAGGACAGCATGAAGTCACGGGCTGCGGTGCTTTACGGGGCAGGTCAAGAGTTCAAGGTAGAAGAGATCGAAGTAGACGATCCCAAGGAGGGCGAGGTCCTCCTCCACCTGGCGGCCACCGGCCTCTGCCACTCGGACTACCACATGGTCACCGGCGAGTGGAGCGAGAACATATACTACCCGATGGTCGGCGGGCACGAGGGCGCCGGCATCGTGGAGAAGATCGGGCCCGGCGTCACGCGGGTGAAGCCCGGAGACCACGTGCTCCTTACCTTCATGCCGGCCTGCGGTAGGTGCCGCTTCTGCTCCATGGGGCAGAGCTTCATCTGCGACAGGGGGGCCGGCCTCATCGCGGGTCCGCAGATGGACGGCACGTTCCGGATGCACAACCAGGGGGGGCAGGAACTCGGCCAGTTCTGCCACATCTCGACCTTCAGCGAGTGGACCGTGGCTCCGGAGGAATCGATCGTGCCCATCCCCGAGGACTTCGACCTGGAGAAGCTCTGCGTCGTGGGTTGCTGCGTGCCCACCGGGTTCGGCTCGGCGGTCAACTCCGCCGACGTGCAGCCCGGAGAGACCGTCGTCATCTTCGGTATCGGCGGCGTGGGCATCAACGCCGTTCAGGGCGCGGCCGTGAACGGGGCGTCCCAGGTGGTGGCCGTGGACCTCGTGGACTTCAAGCTGGAGATGGCCGAGGAGTTCGGCGCCACCCACACCATCAACGCCAATCAGCAAGACCCGGTGGAGAGGGTGCTCGAGCTGACCAACGGCGTCGGCGCCGACAAGTCGATCGTCACCATCGACAACGTCCGCCCCGAGCACGTAGGCTGGGCCTTCCGATCCATCCGCAAGGGTGGCCGCGCCGTTATCACCGGCATCGCGCGCGACGAGTTTACCCACATAGACGTCTCGCCCCAGGAGTTGACGATGTACGCCAAGGAGGTGATAGGCACCTTCTACGGACACTCGACCGTGTATGCCGACCTTGCGCGATACCTGGATCTCTACCGGGCCGGCAAGGTCAAGGTCGACGAGCTGACCACCCGCACCTACACGCTCGACGAGATCAACCAGGGCTACCAGGACATGCTCGACGGCAAGAACATCCGCGGCGTCGTCTCCTACGGCTGGGCCACCGGCCACGACGCCGAGGCTGCGCCACCGGCCACGACGCGGGCCTAACGCCGCCACCGTGAACCTGCGCCGCATCCACGACGGGATCCGGCGCGAGGTCGTCGGCCGCGAGGAGGAGGCCCAACTCCTCCTCGCGGCCCTCGGCGCGGGCCGCGACCTCCTCCTGGAGGGCCCGCCCGGCACCAGCAAGTCCACGCTCCTGCGCGCCGTTAGCGCCCTGAACGGCACGACCCTTCGCTTCGTCGAGGGGAACGCCGACCTCACGCCCTCGAAGCTGGTAGGCCACCACAGCCCCTCGCGCGTCTTGCAGGAGGACTACAACCCCGACAACTTCGTCCACGGCCCCCTGCCGCTCGCGATGCGCGACGGCGGCCTGCTTTACATCGAGGAGCTCAACCGCGTCCCCGAGGACACCCTGAACGCCCTGTTGAGCGCGATGGCCGAGCGCGAGCTGACCGTCCCGCGCGCCGGGACCGTCCGGGCGGAGCCGGGCTTCCGGGTGGTCGCGGCGATGAACCCCTTCGACAACATAGGCACGGCCCGCCTGAGCGGCGCCATCACCGACCGGCTGTGCCGGGTGCGCATGGGCTACCAGCCCGAGGGCGAGGAACGGGACATAGTTTCCCGCCGCACCGGCAGCCCGGACGCCTGGCTCGTCCGGCTCGCCGTCCGCGCCGCACGCCTTACTCGGGAGCATCCTGACCTGCGTATGGGCGCGTCCGTGCGGGCGGCCATCGACTTCGTGCTGGTGGCGGAGCAGCTGGCGATGCTGCGGGGCGTCACGCCCTCGCGGGCGCCCGGGGACGAGGATGCGCGGCGTGCCCTCGTGGCGGCGGCGCAGACCGCCTTCTCCATCAAGATCCCCGTGCGCGAGGCGTCGCGCCGCACGGCGGACGAGATCGTAGCCGAGGTCGTGGACGCCGCCCTCGGCGACCCGCCCCCGCCGGACGACCCAGAAGGCGCACGACCGGACCCGGACGGCACGGAGAACGAAGCTCCGGAGGGGAACGGGGGAGAGGGCGCCCCCTCCCAGCAACGTTCGGGCGGAAATGGCGGGGTGTCGGGGACTTCGAGCGCGGCGGCTGGCGGGCGGGTGTACGTCGGCGAGGAGGCTTATGGCGCGACGGCGCGGCGTGTGGCGGGGGGGAGGATGTACGCATCCTTCGTCAGGGAGCACCCGGACCTTGCCGAACGGCTGCGCGGTGGCGAGAAGGACCCGGCCGCGCTGGAGGAGGCACTGGAGGGCGAGCCGGGCGACCCGCTGGAGACCCTGGGCGAGATGGCCGACCTGTACGATCGGGCGGACCTGCGTGCGCTCGCGCGGCGTCTGGCGCGCGAGCTGGTCGTCCGCGTGGCGCGGCACAACGAGGCCGGGCGGAGCGGGCGGGGCCGCCTCGTGAGCGTGCCGTACGCAGGGCAGGGGGCGGAGCTGGACCTAGACCGCTCGCTGGAGCGCGTCCTCTCCACGCCCCACCCGGCCGACGAGGACCTGTACGTGCTCGACCGGCGACACCACCGTCGCGCCTACGCCCTCGTCCTCGACGCCTCAGGCTCCATGAAGGGGCCGGCCATCTTCCGCGCCGCCCTCGCCCTCTCGACCTTCGCAGCGCGCGTGGCGCCGGACCCCTTCGCCATCGTAGCGTTCTGGCGCGAGGCCGCCGTCCTCAAACGGCTCCACGAGGATGTGCCTTTAGATACGCTGCTCGACCGGGTGCTCTCGCTCCCCGGCCGGGGCCTCACCGACGTCGGGCTCGGTCTGCGGGTGGGGCTCGAGGAGTTGGGGGGCGCCGACACGCAGGAGAGGGTCGGCCTCCTGTTCGGTGACGGCCTGCAAACGGCAGGAGAGCCCGCGGAGGACATAGCCGCGGCCTTCCCGCTGCTGCACGTCGTGGCCACAGGCCAAAGCGAAGAGTCCCTCTCCCGCTGCCGCCGGCTCGCCGACCTCGGCGGTGGACGCTGCGCCCGGGTAGAGACGGCGTCCGGCATCCCGGCCGCCATAAACCGCTGCCTGGTCGCGTAAGGTGGGGTGGCAAGGACACGATGCGATCACGATGTTCGTCTACCTCCGGCGACCATTGAAGCCGGGCGAGGGGGAGATGCCCGGTCGGAGCGTCTTGGCCTCGGGCTCTGCCAACCTAGCGGGACACAACCGCTGCGAGTAGCGCTACGCGAGATTACGTTAAGGTGCTCGACAATCTCAGCCCCGGAAGGATCGGTAAAGGCGAGCACCGATGAGTAGCCCGAGATCGAGTAACGGCTCCTTCTCGTTTCTGGCGGCGAATCGAGCCTCTTCGGCGTACCTACCTAACCGGATCCTGCACGTCGTTTCTTGAACCGACTCGCGCTGCCGACCGCCTCTTCAAAATTGGGGCCAGAAAACGCCGTGACGCAGCTGTTCGCGGTCAGGTACTCTCCCCGATCACGGCATAGAGCGGGTCGGAGAACATCCTCCTCGGGCTACGGTCGAGGCTGCGGATGTTGGCAAAGTTGTTGGCTTCTCGCAGGTAGCCTTCGACCAGCCGCATGTGGCCCTGGTCGTCCAGTTGGTGCCAGATGGCCACGGCCTTATCGGGAAAGCAGCGATTAGAGAAAGAGATGACCGCAGGAGCGCCGACCTTGAGGATGCGCCCGACCTCGCGCAGGACCTCCACCGGCCGGGTTAGGTAGTCGATGGAGACGCAGATGCCGACCCCGTCGAACTCGGCGTCGCCGAATGGGAGCCGAACGTTCTCGTTCAGGTTCTGGACCACGTATTCGTCGAGCCTGGGATTATTCCTGAGCTCGACCTCGTTCATGCCGAGGCCCACGACGCGCCCGTAACGGACGTCTTCGGGGAGGTGGCTGATCCAACTGCTCATCAGGTCCAAGACGCTCCCTCCGGAGGGGAAGAACTCCCTGTAAAGCTGGGTGACCGCCGCGATTGCTCGATCGTCTATGTGGGTGACGAGCCGGGGCGTGCGGTAGAACTCCTCGTCCGGGGTCTCGTCGGCGCGCCGGAAAGCCTCCTGCGGTAGATCGGACATGACATTGCTCCTTCCTCACGGATGGGCTCTTGCATGAATGTTAGGCGACGGTGTCCTGAGGTCTGTAATCACGTACCCAGGACCGTGCTGGTGTACCCTTGCGTGATGGAAGAGCATACGGGCAGGCATTTCACGGTCGCGGTCTTCGTTGTATGGGGCGGGAAGGTGCTACTGCACCTCCACCGCAAGCTCGGGATGTGGCTCCCTCCCGGCGGCCACAT
>JADDPR010000131.1 GCA_016781775.1 Rubrobacter sp.
AGACCCCCCGTAACCCCATCCCCAACTTCCAGATCGTGGAGTACCTGAGGGCGTTCCTGGCGGGGAGGACCGGCTGGAGCTTCCTCAACGGCCTGCTCATAATCTCGGGGGCGTTCGGGATGTTCCGCCGGCGGGACTTTATAGAGGCGGGCGGCTACGCCCACGACACGGTCGGCGAGGACATGGAGATCGTCACCAGGATGCACCGCAAGCTGAAGGAGGAGGGGAAGCCCTACAAGATAGCCTTCGCCTCCGACCCCGTCTCCTGGACGGAGGTCCCGGCGAGCCTGCGCGTCCTCAGGCGCCAGCGCGACCGGTGGCACCGGGGCCTCATAGACACCCTCATAAGGCACCGCAAGATGCTCTTGAACCCCCGCTACGGCACGGTGGGCATGCTCGCGATGCCCTACTTCTTTCTCTTCGAGTTTCTGGGGCCGGTGATCGAGCTTCTCGGTTACGTGGCCCTCGCGGGGGGACTGTTTCTGGGCATGCTCGACGTGAAGTTCGCCGTAGCCTTCTTTCTCGCGGCGGTGGGCCTTGGGGCCCTGCTCTCGGTGGCCGCCGTCTTCCTCGAGGAGCTGAGGCTCCGGCGCTACCCCCGCTGGACGGACATCATCAAGCTCACCTTCTACGGCATCATCGAAAACTTCGGCTACCGGCAGTTGGTGACGGTGTGGCGGGCCTGGGCGATCGTCTCCTACCTGCGCAACAACCAGTCCTGGGGGGCGATGGAGCGCCGGGGCTTCGACCCGGCCAAGAAGAGCGCGCCGAAGAAGCGCAAGCAAGGGACTACGTGACGAAGTCGGAAGGTCAGGGAGGGCCGATGCAGAAGACTCGTTCGTTGAGAGGCTGGAGGAGGTGGCTCCTCCAACTCCTGTTCATCTCGTCCTTCGGGTTCGCGGGCGGGGTGCTGTATCTGCTGTTCTTTCTGGTGCCCTTCGAGCAGTGGCTGGCCGACCGGGGAACCGCGCAGGGCATCGTAGATCTCGTCCTGGGCGCCCTCGTGTTCGGGTGGGGCCTGATCAGCCTCTGCGTCACGGCCTTCTTCGGCTGGCTCTTCTTGTCGCGGAGGAGGGACGTGCCCGCCGGGATCGGGGTCCTCGCTCTGGTCGTCGTCTCCTCCTTCGCCATCTTCTACTTCCTGCTGGACACGGACTTTATGGTCGCCCTCGGCGAGATGAACGAAGAGAACGTGGAGAGCGAGCGGTTTACCTACGGAGCTTACCCGGACGAACGGAGGCTCGAGGAGCTCAAGGACGAGGGCTACGACGGCGTCATCACGCTGCTTAACCCCGACATACCCTTCGAGAAGGTCCTGCTCGACGAGGAGCTCGCCAACGCCGAGAACTCCGGGCTTTCGATACACTCGTACCCGATGCTTCCCTGGATCAGCCAGAACGAGAAGTCCCTGCGGGAGATCGAGGATCTGACCGACGACGATACGAAGCGTTTCTACGTGCATTGCTACCTCGGCAAGCACAGGGTGGACTACGTCCGACAGGCGCTGAGCACCGCGAGCCCCGGAACCGCCCCGGAGGAGCTTGAGCCCCTGCCGAAGACCTTCGAGCGCGGGCGTGTGGTCCCCTTCGACGACGAGAAGGTAATCCTCGGTCCCTACCCGACGGAGGAGGAGTGGTTCAACTTCGTCGTCCGCCGCAACGTCAAGGAGGTGGTCTCGACCCTGAATCCCGACGACCCGGGCGACGCCGTCTGGATAGAAGAGGAGAAGCGGATAGCGAAGGAGAACGGCCTCACCCTCACCCTCAAACCCCTGGACGCGCAGTCGCCGGACCCGCGGGCCGCGCGAGAGCTCGCCGCCTACGTCAGGGGCCGAGACGAGAAGGTCTACGTGCACGACTTCCTCGAATCTGAGAGGTTCCAGGCCCTCGAAGCCGCCCTGCGGGAGACGGAGCCCAGGCCGGAGCGAGACGCCGGCGACACCGCGAGCCGGTCGGCGAGCTCCCCGAACGAGAACCCCAACCCTTGAAGCCAGATGTTTCCTCAGCCGACCTCTTCCGCGGCGCCACGGGGATGGGTGGTAAGTTGCGGCCAACGGCGGCCCGATCCCGTCCTCCTCGCAAGGGGCACTCCAGACCGCTCCTCGTACTCCTGGCGGTGATCGTCCCGCTCGCGCTCTCCCTGGGATGCGGGGGCCCGGACGACGGAGCGGAGTTGGCGGCCGAGATCACGGCCTTCGAGCCCCCGGCAGGCTCGCTGCGGCCCGGCGACGCGGCCTCGGCCTCTGCGCGCGTCAAGAACACGGGCTCCGAGGCCCACACGTTCTTTGTCGGGTACAGCGTGCGGGATACAGCCGGCGAGTGGAGCGACGCCCCAAGCGTGCCGGTCGAGCTCGGTCCGGGCGAGGAGTCGGGGGGACAGAGCTCCGCACCCCACCGCTGGAGACACCCGGCTACTACGCGGCGCGCGTCTCCGTATGGAGCGAGGAGCCAAAGGGCGAAGGCGACACCAGCGCCGAACGCCTCGCCGAGCGGGGCGAGGAGTCGGCGTTCCGGGTCTCCGAGCCCCCCGAGGAGTTCGCGGGGTCTTCCGCGCTCCCCGCCGGGTGGAAGGCGCAGGACCACAGGCTCGGGCGCGGCAAGGTCCTCCCCGAGAACGTAACCATGGAGGGGGGCAAAGTGCGGATCACGCTGCCCGCCGACACCGTCAACGGCGGCGAACTCGTCTCCAAGCGGCTCCACGGTCCCGGCTTCATGTACACGGCGCGCATGAAGGTGCCCGACGCCCCCACCTCCATCACGGGCTTCTTCCTCTACGAGCCCCCGGACCTGGAGAGCGAGATCGACATCGAGGTCTTCAACGAGCCGTCCGGCAAGATCCTCTTCACCACCTACGCGGACGGAAAGCAGACGCACACGAAGGAGAAGAAGCTCCCCTTCGACCCCACGAAGGGGTTTCACGACTACGCCTTCTTCTACGGCAAAAACTCCCTGATCTTCTACGTGGACGGCAAGGAGATGCAGAGGTACAAGGGCGGCATTCCAAACAAAGAGATGAAGCTCTACGTCAACTCCTGGTACCCGACGTGGCTCGAAACCCGAAAGCCATCCTCCGACCGGTATGCGTACATCGAGTGGATCGAGCACTAAGCACGCCCCGACGCAACCCGCGCCGATTTCTCGGACCGGGTTGTTCGGGGGAGCCACGGGAAGCCGTCTCCGGTGGCTCCTCCGCTTCGTGCAGGCTCGATCCCCCTCTTGAATCGCCGAGGCGAAGGCGCGTGCCGGGTTCGCGGGCCGGGGTTGCCCAACGCGCCGAAGACGAGCTTCCGGGCGAACGGAGCGTTGTGGATGTTCTGGCGGGTGATCGGTAGACCCGCGTTGTGGTCCTGGAAGGTTATGTTCTCGGTGCGCCTCTGGCTTTTGGGGAAGCAGCGGGTGTAGGGGACGATCTCGTCATCGTCCGTCGCGATCTGGGTAAACGAGCCGCCTCCCGGCGTGTCGTCGCGCGCGTTGAGCTTCCTCAGGAAACGCGAGCCCGCCCGCTGCTGGTCGCGGGCGACGCCCGGGTTAGAGATGCCGAGGCTGTCCTGGCGCACGCGAGCACGCTCAGCACAGGGGCGAAGAGCGTGGAGAACGCCAACCAGACGCGTTTGGAGCGATGCAACCCGGCGCTATACCCCTGTGCGCCTGCCTCATGCTTCTCCCTCTCGCGTGTCGGACCCGACCCCCGACGCGTTATGCTCGCCTGAAAGCCGGGCGTAAACGGGCACCGGGTCCGACGTCGCGATACAGTGGCCTTCCAGAGGACGAGACCTGGAGGTTCCATGACCGAGGTTGCTACGACCGGGCGCGAGGGGTTCACCGGCGAGCTGTGGCGCTCCATCGAGGACATCTACCGCGAGGTGCTGGACCATCCCTTTCTCCGCGGCCTCACGGACGGCACGCTCCCGGAGGAGAACTTCAAGCACTACGTCCTGCAGGACGCCCTCTATCTGAGGGACTACGCCCGGGCCCTGAGCCTCGCGGCGGTCCGCTCCCCCGAAGAGGGCGCGCTCGTCATGTTCAACGAGCACTCGGCCGGCGCGATCACGGTCGAAAGGAGCCTCCACGACGGCTTCCTCAAGGAGTTCGGCCTCCCCGAAGACGTCGTCGACCGAACCCCGCCTACCCCCACCACCCTGGCTTACACGAGCTACGTGCTACGGATGGCCTCCCTCGGGGACTACCACGAGGTCCTGGCCACGGTGCTGCCGTGCTACTGGATCTACGAGCGAGTAGGCAAGACCCTCCTCGAACGGGGCTCCCCGAAGCCCATCTACGGGAAGTGGATCGAGACCTACGGCGGGGAGGAGTTCGGCGCCCTCGTCGAAGCCGTCCTCGACCTCACCGACCGATCCTCGGAGGGCCTGAGCCCACTGGCGAAGGCCCGGGCCACCGAGGCCTTCGTCACCACCAGCCGCTACGAGTGGATGTTCTGGGACGCGGCCTGGCGGCTGGAGGGCTGGCCGGTCTGAAGCTACCCGCCGTCCGGGTTACCCG
>JADDPR010000469.1 GCA_016781775.1 Rubrobacter sp.
CAGCCCGAAGACCTCGGGAGTTATGGGTACAACTCCTCATAATATTTCGCGGCCCGTATTATGCGCCGCCACCCTACCGCATCGGACCGGGGCGATGCGGCTTCCGGGAGTGCGGCTAGCCGGAGGCGGGTAGGATGCATCCCTTCATCGAGGAAAGGGGACGAGATGAGCGAAGCCCAGGTGATGGCGGGCGCGGAGCCGTTCTACGCGGAGGGGAACAACATCGGCGTGCTGGTGTCGCACGGTTACACGGGGAGCCCGCAGAGCATGCGCCCCCTCGCCGAGGGGCTGGCCGAAGAAGGGTTCACCGTCGCACTCCCGCGCCTGAAGGGTCACGGGACCACGCCCGCCGACATGGCGACCAGCACGGCGAGCGATTGGGTCGCCGACATCGAGTCGGCCGCCGCATGGTTGCAGGAGCGCTGCGACACGCTGTTCATGGCCGGCCTCTCGATGGGCGGCACGCTGACCCTCTACATGGCGGGCCAGCACCCGCAGATGTTCCGCGGGATCGTCCCGATCAACGCGGTAGTGTTCGTCGACAACCCGGACCTTGCCGAGCTGGCCTTCATGGCCGACGCGCCGGCCGAGGTGCCGGGGGTCGGAAACGACGTCAAGGCCCCGGACGTCATCGAGCTGGCGTACCCGGTGGTCCCCGTAGCGACCGTCAAGGAGTTGTTCGCGCTGTTCAAGGCGACGGAGGAGCTGTTGCCCCGCGTCGCCTGCCCGGTGCTGGCGATGGTCGCGCGCGAAGACCATGTCGTCCCGCCCCCCAACACCGAGTACATCCTGAGCCGCGTCGCGAGCGCAGACAAGGAGGCGCTCTGGCTTGAAGACTCCTACCACGTCTCGACGCTGGATAACGACAAGGACCTGATCCTCCAACGCACGACCGACTTCGTCCGGCGGCACGCGAAGTAGCGCGCGCCGGACCAGGGCGCGAGAAGTTCGGGGCCTTCCCGGCCCGGCACCATGGGATGCTGCTAGCTTACTTTGCGGGCCCGACGAACTCTTGCTATAGCTACCTCGTCCGCTCCACGGCGTCGCCATGCGGAAAACTCTACGGTACCGGCTCTATTACTTCTCACCCACCGAACATCCTCCGCCACCAGGACCGCCCCTCCGGCTCCTCCCGGTCCTCTTCTACCCCTTCGGCGGACTCGGCGGTCGTC
>JADDPR010000173.1 GCA_016781775.1 Rubrobacter sp.
TTCGCCGGGTTCGACCATGCCGTAGCGCTCGCGGGCGGCGCGTTCGATGCCCTCCGGGGTCTCCAGTTCCTCGGCGGCACGCCGATGGGAGGCGCTTTCCCCCTCGAGCTTGGCGAGGTCGGCCCGGAGGTCGGAGATGAGGGCTTTGTTCGCCGCGATCTCCTGCAGCGGGGTTATGTAGGAGGCGAGGAGTAGGCCGAGCACGGCCGCGTAGACGACGACCTTCAGCGGTCGCAGGGTCGCCCGGCCCACGGGGTTCTACCCCTCTTCGCCTATGGTGTGGAGCTTCAGCATGTTCGTCGAGCCCGGGGTCGCGCCCAGGGAACCTCCGGTCAGGATCACCCGGTCCCCCTCGCTTACGAGACCGTTCTCCCTCGCGGCCTGCAAGGCCTCCTCGTAGCGCTCCTCGATGCCGCCGCGCTGGTTTCCGGAGACCGCCGTTACCCCCCAGACCATCGCGAGCATGCGCACCGTCTCCTCGACGGGGCTGACCGCCAGGATCTTGTTGGGCGGGCGGAATCGGGCCGCCCTTATGCAGGAGAGCCCGCTCTGGGTCGAGGTCACGATCGCCTCGAGGTCCAGGTCTTCGGCGAGCTCGCAGGCCGCGTGGGTCAGGGCGTCGTAGACGTCGCCGCGGCCCCAGTCCGTCGAGGCCACGATGTCCCTGCCGTAGTTTATGGCTTCTTCGGCGGCCCGGCAGATCCGGTCCATCTCCTTCACGCTCTGCAGCGGGTAGCGCCCTATCGCCGTCTCGCCCGAGAGCATGACCGCGTCCGTCCGGTCGAAGATGGCGTTGGCGACGTCCGAGACCTCGGCGCGCGTGGGCCTCGGGTTCCGGATCATAGAGTCGAGCATCTGCGTGGCCACGATGACCGGCTTGCCCAGCCGGCGGCAGCGCGCCACCAGGCGCTTCTGCTCGATCGGCACGCGCTCCGCGGAGAGCTCGACCGCCAGGTCGCCCCTGGCGACCATGATGCCGTCGGAGGCGCGCAGGATGTCTTCTATGTCTTCTATCGCCTCGTGCTTCTCTATCTTCGAGATGACCGGGACGTTTCCGCCGAACTCGCGAATCCTCTCCTTGATCTCCCGGACCTCGTCCCCCGTGCGCACGAAAGAGAACGCGATCCAATCGGGGTGAAGCTCCTCGATCCCGAAGCGAAGGTCCTCGACGTCCTTCTCGGTGAGCCCCTTGATGGAGAGGGACGAGTCCGGGAAGTTCAGACCCTTGTGCGAGGAGATGGGCCCGCCCACCATCACGGCGCAACGGACCTCGCCGTTCTCGACCTCCTCGACCCGAAGCTCCAAGAGCCCGTCGTCGATGAGCACCCGGTCGCCCGGCTTCACGTCCTCGGCTATCTTCTCGTACGAGGTCGCAAGCCGGCTCGCATCACCCAGGAAATCCCCCGGCGCTATCACGACGCGGTTGCCCGCGATAAGCTCCGTCTCCCCGATGACCTCGCCGGTCCGGATCTTCGGCCCCTGTACGTCCTGCATTACCGCGACGTTGCGGCCCAGAGCCTTCGCCGCCTCGCGCACGGTCTGGGCGTTTCTCAGGTGCCCCTCGTGCCCGCCGTGGCTGAAGTTCAGGCGCGTGACGTCCACCCCGAAGCGGACGAGCTCCCGGATCATCTCCTCCGTCGAGGTGCCCGGTCCCAGCGTTGCGACTATCTTGGTGCGACGCTCCAAATCTTACGACCCCCTCCCGGCTCGTACCCTCGGGTTGAACGCCTCCCTGCCCGGGTAGTGCGCCGCACTCCCGAGCATGTCCTCGATCCTGAGAAGCTGGTTGTACTTCGCGACGCGCTCCCCGCGCGCGGGTGCTCCGGTCTTGATCTGCCCGGCGTTCACCGCGACGGCGAGGTCGGCGATCGTGGCGTCCTCCGTCTCGCCACTCCGGTGGCTGACCATCGTCGTGTACCCGGACTTGTGCGCGAGATCCATCGTCTCGAAGGTCTCCGTGAGCGTCCCGATCTGGTTGACCTTCACGAGGATCGAGTTCCCGACCCCCTGCTCGATCCCCCGCGCGAGGATCTTCGGGTTCGTCACGAAAAGGTCGTCCCCGACAAGCTGAAGCTTATCGCCGAGCTTCTTCGTGATGAGCGACCAGCCCTCCCAGTCGTCCTCGGCGAGGCCGTCCTCGATGCTCAGGATGGGGTACTCATCTGCGAGCCCCACGTAGTACTCGACCATCTCCTCGCGGCTCAAGGACTTCCCCTCGCCCGCAAGATTGTAGCGGCCGTTCTCGTAGAACTCCGACGCCGCCGGGTCGAGCGCGAACGCGACCTGATCCCCTAAAGCGTAGCCGCTCCTCTCGATGGCCTGCGCCATGAGGGCGAGCGCGGCCCCGTTGCTTTCGAGGTCGGGCGCGAAGCCGCCCTCATCCCCGATGCCGCCGCCAAGCCCCTTCTCCCCGAGAAGCTTCTTGAGGTTCTGGTACACCTCCGCGACGCAGCGAAGGGCTTCGCCGTAGCTCCCGAAGCCGACCGGCACGATCATAAACTCCTGAAAGTCCACGTTGTTGGCGGCGTGGGCCCCGCCGTTGAGGATGTTCGCGCACGGCACGGGGAGCGTGTACGCTCCGGGGCCGCCGAGGTAACGGAAAAGCGGGAGCCCGGCCGCCTCGGCCGCCGCCTTCGCCGCCGCTATGGAGATGCCGAGGATGGCGTTCGCCCCGAGGCGGCCCTTGTTCTCGGTGCCGTCCGCCTCGATCATGGCGAGGTCCAGAGCCCGCTGGTCCGTAACGTCCATCCCGAGCACGACCTCCGCGAGCTCGACGTCGACGTTCTCGACCGCTTGGGAGACGCCCTTACCCCCATAGCGCTCCCCCTCGCCGTCCCGAAGCTCGACCGCCTCGTTCTGCCCCGTCGAAGCCCCGGATGGGACCGCGGCGCGCCCGACGAAACCGCTCACCGTGGCGATCTCAACCTCCACCGTGGGGTTCCCCCGGGAATCCAGAATCTCACGCCCGCGGACCGCAACTATCTCCGTCAACAGCACCAGCCTCCCCGTCCG
The DNA here is from genome assembly GCA_016781775.1 of Rubrobacter sp. Classification (GTDB taxonomy): domain Bacteria; phylum Actinomycetota; class Rubrobacteria; order Rubrobacterales; family Rubrobacteraceae; genus Rubrobacter_F. The sequence goes on from JADDPR010000173.1 coordinate 3,013, forward strand.
TCGCCTCGACGTATATCGACGTTTGTGTTTTGCCCCAATTCGATAACTCTACGCCCCACGGGCTCGTAGCGCCACGCAGAGAAGAAGAGGGCCGGGAGCGATCCGCCCCCGGCCCTCTCCGTTCTCCCCTACTCCTGGGGCTGCTCCCCTTCCGGTGCGGGTGCCCCCTCTTCGGGCGCGCCACCCTCGGGCGCCGCCCCCTCGGGCGGTGCGTTGGGGTCGTAGCCCGGGAGGTACTTCACTTTACGCTTCTTCAGCTCGCCGTCGATCCAGGCCTGAAACTCGCCGGCCTGCTGCTCGCCCTTGATCTGCTCCTCGATATCCTGGGCGACCTCCTCGAACGGGGTCTCGCCCCCAGGCTGTATCTCGGTGACCTCGATAAGGTGGAAGCCGAACTCGGTCTCGACCGGACCGAGAAGCTCGCCCTCCTCGGCCCCGAACGCCGCGTCGTCGAACTCGGGCACGAACTGGCCCTTGGGGACACACCCGAGGTCGCCGCCCTGGTCCTTGTTGGACGGGTCCTGCGAGTGCTCCTTGGCGAGCGCGGCGAAGTCCCCGCCGTCCTCGAGCTCGCCCTTCACGTCGTTGGCGAGATCCTCCTGGTCCTTGTTGAAGAGGATGTGCCGGATGCAGCGCTGCTCGGGCCGGGTGAACTGGGTCTCCTTGTTCTCGTCGTAGTAGGCCCTCACCTCCTTCTCCGTCGGATCGGCCCCGCCCGCGACCTCCTCCTGGACCTTCTGTACCGTGAGCCCGGTCCGAACCTCCTCGCGAAACGACGCCTCCGTGAAGCCGAACTGCTTCAGCGCGTCCTGGAAGAGCTGCTCGGGGTCCCCCTCCTGGCCCGCGGTCCGGGCCTGCTCCGCGACGGCCTGCTTCGTGGTGTCTATCTCGGACTGGACCTCCTCGTCGGAGACCGTAATGTCGTTCTCCTCGGCGTAGGAGAGCGCCAGATCCTGGGTGAGAAGTTGCGGCACGACCTGAGCCTTTGCCGCGTCGAACTCGGGCGAGCCCGGTTTGACCTCGGGCGCCTGCTGCCCCGTCTGCGCCGCCGACTGGGCGCTCAAACGCTCGACCCCCTCGACGACCTCGCCCTCGGTGATCTCACCGCCCTCGTACGTGACGACCTTTTTGGCCCCCGAACCGACCTCCTCGCCGGGAGGCGCGGCCCCACACCCCATGAGGGCCAAGCTTGCCAGAACGGCCAAAGAAGCGGCAAGGAACGTCTTGCGGAAAAGAAGATAGATCAAGGCCACGAGTCCCATCTCTCGACTGCACGAGGGCCGAAGGGCCTCACGCCCTTTAAGCCGCGGCGATTATAACATCGGATTTTTGCCATTCGGCCCAACAGGGACGGCCCAAACGGTACGGACGCACCCAGGACTACCTCCCCGGGTCGCGGCCAGGAGCGCCTCTCCTACGGCCAACGAAAACCGTACGAGCCCGAAGCCCACCAAAGGCTCGGAGTACGGTGCTC
>JADDPR010000178.1 GCA_016781775.1 Rubrobacter sp.
GCACCACGGTCCGATAGCTTCGCACGGCACACGCATGTTTGCGGAGCGAATCCGACCGGCCGCGCCCGGCCCCGGTCGAGACGGCCACCGGGCCCCGAGGGAGAAGAGAGCGCTCCGAAGTATTATGGCGAGAAGGTCACGCATAATACTTCGGAGCGCGGGCGCCCCCTATGCGCGGTTCGAGGCCGAGGGCCGGGGACCCACGCGCCCTGCGAATCGGGGAGGCGCTACGGTGCTGGCGAGTCCCCAGGACCCTTGGCCGGCAACCCCGCCTTTACGGCGTGCTCCCTCTCCGTCGTCAGCCTCTCCTCGACGGCCGGTAGTACCTCGCGCCAGCGCCAGGGGTCGCCGTAGAGCTCGGACGCCACCCGGTTCGCCAGCGGGTTCATGAGGTGCCGCGGGTTGCCCTCCCGGATGCATGCGGCGGCGGCGTCCCTGAACCAACCCGGCGGGTCCACCAGGAACGCCGCGAGCTCGGGCGGGGCGTGCGCCGGAGCCTCATTCACGCGATTCACGCGTGTCTCCCCACTGTTTTCCATAGAGCCTCTCGTCGAGGTGGGTTGCGATGAGAAACAATTGGTTTCGATGCGTGAATCGCGTGAATCGCGTGAATCGGGATGCTCTGACCCGCTGCCCCTATCTCCGGCGACGGGTCCCCCGCGGTCGTCCCCGATCACGGCGGTCACAGCAGTCACAGCACCCCCGTTTTGCGCATAGGTATCGGCCGTAGGCCTGTGATCGGTGCTGTGATCGACGGGAGCGCCGTGATCTTTACTCGACCTGTGATCGCTGTGATCGTTGTGAGGCCTGTGATCGCTGTGATCGCTGTGATCGGGAGGGTTGGTGGGGTGTGCGGGTGAGTACCGTCCCTTGTCGTCCTTTAGGACCTGGCCATCGTTAAACATGGACACAAGAAGCTGCCTGATCCTGTCGCGCTTTCCCCCCATCGCCTCCCATACTTCTTTCGGCATCATGGGGACGGGGCTCCGGTTCAGGACCAGCAAAATGTCCGCCCGCTCCTTGGAGACGTGGACCTCTTCGGCGTCGCCCTCGATGGTCCAGGTTGCCGTGTTGATGTTCCAATGGAGCGCGTACTCGGTCGGATCCTCGATATCGCGGCCCTCAACGGCCCAGGACTCGGGTTCGTGTCACGAGCCGCAAACTAACCCGTC
>JADDPR010000267.1 GCA_016781775.1 Rubrobacter sp.
AAAGGGATGAGCGACGACGGCCGGGACAACGCGGGGGTCGTGGCGCCTCCGCCCCTCATCTACGCGCTGCCCCTCCTCCTGGGGTTGGGGCTGAACCGAAGGATCGAAGCCGGGTTTCTCCCGGACGGGGCGACGCGGCTCGTCGGGTTGCCCCTCGTGGTCGGCGGGCTCTCGCTCGGCGTGTGGTTTTTGCGGACGCTGCGCGGTGCGGGCACGCCGGTAGACCCCCGCGAGCCCGTCGAGGTTCTGGTTACAGACGGGCCCTACCGTTACAGCCGCAACCCCGGCTACCTCTCGATGGCGATGATCTACGCAGGGATAGCCGGTCTCGCCAACTCGCTTCCTTCCATCCTGCTCCTGCCGGTGGCCCTCGGCGTGATCCGGCGCGGCGTCATCGAGCGGGAGGAGCGTTACCTGGAGAAGCTCTTCGGCGACGAGTACCTCGCGTACAAGGCGCGGGTGGGGCGCTGGTTTTAGCCGCGCTCGCGCTCCAGGAGGAGCATCATTACGACGCTCGCGAGGAGGAGGTTCTCGTCCCCCTCGCCGAAGTCCCCGAGCTTCTCCAGGCGGAACCGGCTCTCGAGGAGGGCGCGGCTCTTCTGGAGGCGGAGCACAGGCTCGCCGCGCAGTTCGATGCGGTAGGCCGGGTTGAAGAAGAGGCCGTCCAGGACGTCGGCGAACGGGATCATCTCCAGCACGGCGTCGGCGACCTTGACCCAGGGGTTCTCCTCCCGGATGCCGCCGACCTCCTTACCGCTCGCATCCGCGATACCGTAGGCGCTCCTCCACAGAGATCTCACGCCCTGGCGCCGGACGTGCCCGAGGAGCCGCCCGTCGGGGGCGGTGACGGCGTAGCTCGCGCCGAAGTCCAGGATCCGGTCGGCCTGCAAACGGAAGAGGGCCTCGCTCTGCCCCTCGTCCCGGTAGACCATGACGTCTTCCCTGAGCTTGAACTTCTTTTTGCGGACGTAGGCGACGGGCTTGCCGGAGGCGTCCGTCACCCCGACCCGCGTGCCGATCGTGAAGATCTTGAAGCTCAGGTCCAGCGGATAATTCTGCATGCGACAGGCTCCTCCCCGGGGGTTGCGCCCCATTCTAGCGGTTGCCTCACAGAGCCGGCGGGGACCCGGCGTTATAGCCAGGCCCCCGCCTGAGTCTCGTCCCTCGCCGCCCC
>JADDPR010000122.1 GCA_016781775.1 Rubrobacter sp.
CGAGGACCTCGCCCACGTCGCGGACCCGGGGTCCCGCAAGAAGCGCCTCGAGGATCTCCGCCTTGTGCTCGCGGAGGCCTTCGACCAGCTCGGGGGTCATGCGGCTTGCCGGGCGAAAACGTAGGCGGGGTTCGACCGGGGCGGCCATGAGGGTAACGCCCCGGTTCTCTATCTCGCGTAGGAGCTGGGGGAGGCCCATCAGACGCCCCCCGTGTCGGCTCCTAGGTCCTCTAACGCATGTTCGCCGTGTAGGAAATCAGGGGGATGCTCGTGCGGGTCGTCGCCGTTGGTTCCATTAGGTTCCGTGGAACCTCTTTGGAACCCGTGGAACCTTTTGCTAGAAACCGCTTACCTATCGGGAAAACTCGGCCTTTCCGTACCAGCTCGGGTTTGGCGCGGTAGAAGCTGGAATGCGATACCCCTAGTTCCATCGCCCGTTTCTCCCATTCGGAAACTTTGGAACCTTCGCCACCGAGTGATTCCAGGGCCTCGAGGGTCTTGCGTTCGCTGTCCTTTAACCCCTCTTCGTCCTCGTTTTCGATGGTCCCTGCGCTCCTGGAGAGCAAAAACCCGCCCTTGCCATTGCCGCCGATCGAGAACGTGACTTCCCGCGGCAGCCACCCCTCGCGGTCCTTCTCGCGCCGGAGGGCCACGGAGCCGGTCCGCTCGCGGTCAAAGGATTGGACGGGTCGGAGGTTCCATTGAACGTCCACCTCGTCTTTCTTCCGACCCTCGCCCGACCTCCGTTCGACCCCCATTCGGCGCAGCCCCGCCCCGAATGCCCCATAGGTCGCGGAGGAGGCGCGAGGGGAGGAAAAGGCCCGTCCTCGAGTATTATGTAGCCTTCCGCGGGCTCCCCGGCTTCGTTTAAGTACTCATAATAGTTGACCAGGCGCCCGTACTCTTCGGCGGCCATGGGGGACGGACCGGGGCGGAGCCTCACAGCAGCCTCCAGAGCAAAGAGGCCGCCAGCAGGGAGAACGACAGGAACGCCGCCACCGAGATCCAGGCGCCGCCCCGGGACCCTTCGCGGACGGCCACCGACGTTGCGAGCGCGAAGAGCGCGACCGCGAAGATAGAGACCACGAGCTCCTGGCCCACCTGGCTCACGACGCCCCCGCCCTCCGCTTCAGCTTGTCGATGATGTGGCGCGCGTGACGGTCCGTGAGCGGA
>JADDPR010000185.1 GCA_016781775.1 Rubrobacter sp.
CGCGACGGCGCCGCGACCACGGAAACCCCCAGCTGATTGTACACTTCCCGGCGCGCGTCCCCGCTCAGGACGTCGAGGTCACGGGCGGCGAACCCCTCGTAGCGCCCGATCAGGGCCTGGCCTTCCTCCACGTCCGCTGCCCTCCTCGGCCTCCTCGCTTACCTTCGAAAGCGCGGCGAGGGCGGGGTAGCCGGCGTCCACGCACTCCTCGACGATCTCGATCCCCTGGCGCCTCCGTGGTCGTGGAGCGTGCGGAGCTGGTCGGAGATCGAGAACCCGTTGTTCTGTTCCTCCGTCGAAACGCGGGCGTAGAGGACGGCTCTGGGCATGCCCGGCATCCTGCATCAAGTAAAGTTTCAGCGCCCCGCCCCTCCTTGTGACGAAGCTTGACCCTGCCCCCGCGCCGTAAGAGCATAGGCTACGAGCGACACGACGGAAGGACGGATGTGGTGGGCGAAGAGGAGAAGAAGGCCCGGGAAGCGCGGAAGGACGAGCGTCGAGAAGGCGAGGAGGACAAGAGCCCCGAATCCGGGCCCATGGGGACGGATCACGAGTCCGACCCTTCCGGCCCGATGGGCACCGAGGACAAGCACGAGGAGGAGGCCGGGTCGAGGGTAGGGGAGGAAGACGATTAGCGAGTTCTGGGGTCCTCCGGGGCCTCGCTCCGCTAAAGATCCGGCCAGTTCGTGCCGATAACTACCTCAGCCCGGGCCGGCGACCATCACCCCCTCCTGGAGACCGGCCCGGCGCTCCCTCGCGCCTATCTTGCGGGGTCGTTCGGGGCTTCGGCCTGGACTATGGTAAAATGCCGTGCAATTAACGGTATAGGTTTTATGGTGACCGAAGCGCCGCCCTCGACAAGGGGAGCGGCTTTTTGTTGCGGTGGGCCCCAGGAAGCGGAAGGCGGGCTCCAGCACATGGCCCAAGGAACGGTTAAGTGGTTCAGCGACGACAAGGGGTACGGATTCATCTCCCCGGACGAGGGCGGCGAGGATCTCTTCGTCCACCACTCCGGGATATCCGGTAGCGGCTACAAGTCCCTTGAGGAGGGGGCGAAGGTCTCCTATGAGGCGACGCGCGGGCAGAAGGGGATGCAGGCGGACAACGTCTCCTTGGCCTAGCCCGAGGTCCCATCGGCCGGAGCATACCGGTCGGTAGCCCCGAAAGA
>JADDPR010000126.1 GCA_016781775.1 Rubrobacter sp.
ACCTGTCACCCCGCATCCCTGCCCGACTGGGTGAAGCCGCTCCTCACGCCCTCGCTGCGCTCGTGGGAAACGAACGTAACCTCGATTTCTGGGCGATCCATCCGGGTGGCCGGGCAATTGTCGATGCATTAGCGACGATCTTTGTGCTGACTCCCGCACAGACGGCAGCTTCGCGGCATGTGTTACGGAACTATGGCAACATGTCATCCTCGACAATCCTGTTCGTGCTCCAGGAGCTGCGCGCGCAGTTGCGCCAACAGCCGGGAGCAGCGGTGCAGGACGGAGTCGCGATGGCGTTTGGCCCAGGACTGGTGATCGAGATGGCGCAGCTGCGGTACATGCCGGCTGCAACCCAGCAAGTGACGCTTCCGTTCAGCCGGAAGAAAGGAGCAGCCGTTGAGCAGGTGGCCTGATCTGCGGGTACGGTCGGAGGCGCTTGAGCTGATGGACGATCGCGCGATTGCTGGCCCCGAACTTCGGGAAGCACTCGGCCAGCTGCGCTGGATCAATTGGTTGCTCGGTGCCGCCTGGCCGACGTTAGAAGGCGTGGTCAGACTCTGGCTGCAGGCTGGACGGCCGCGCCGTGTGACGCTGCTTGATGTTGGCGCAGGCTCAGGCGATGTGAACCGGCTGCTGCTACGCTGGGCGGCCTGGTGGGGCATCGATCTGCGCATCACGCTGGTCGATGTGCATCCGGATACCTGTGCGACGGCGGCAGCGCAGTTTCAGCACGAGCCGCGCGTCCAGGTCGTCTGTGCTGATCTCTTCAACCTTCCGTTCAACCACGTCGACATGGTGAGCGCCTCACTCGTGCTCCATCACATACCGACGGTGCAACTTCCGCTGGTCGTGAGCACGCTGCTGGAGGCAGCGCGGATCGGTGTGGTCATCAACGATCTGCAGCGTCACGTCGTCGCCTGGGCGGCAATCTGGCTGGCAACGCGCCTGTTCTCGTGCAATCGGATGCTCCGGTATGACGCGCCCCTATCGGTGCGACGGGGCTTTCAGCGGGCCGATTTCGCGCACCTGCCGGTCGCCCCTCACGTGACCAGGCTGCACTGCCGCTGGCGACCACTGTTCCGCTATCTGATTGTCGCAGCCAAGGTTCCAGCGCGATGAG
>JADDPR010000211.1 GCA_016781775.1 Rubrobacter sp.
AACGGCGCGCTCGAGCCGCGGCCAGGCTTCGGTGCCCGGTTCCTAACTTACGACCCCTGCTCCTAGCCCTTCCGGGCGGGCCTCCGTGCGCATCTGCTCCACCCCTATGCCCTCATGCTCGCGCATCCCGCGCTCGTAGGCGCCGGAGATGGTGGCCCGAACGGCAACAACGAGGGGGGCCGCTCGCGCGAGCGGCCCCCCTCTCTGCAGAACTCGATGTACGGCTAGCGGAAGATCCTGCGCGCGGCGAGGCCGCCGAGGATGAGCAGCGTGCCCGCCGCTGCCGCCACCGGGAGGATGCCGCCCGTGGCGGGGAGCACCGACGCCGCGGGTGAGGCGCCGCCCTGAACCGCACCGCCGGAGGCGTCCACGGAGCCGTTGCCGCCCCGGGTGTTGGCGTCGTTGGTGTCGCCGCTCACCGCAGGGGTGCCGTCGCCGGCGGCGTCGCCGTCATCGTCGTCCGAGCCGCCGCCGTCGCAGAAGGAGACGCTGGCCTCGAAGATCCTGTCCTCGTCGAACACGACCGAGCCGAAGTCTTCGAGCGTGCTGCCCACCCCCACCTCATCGTTCACCAGGTCGATGCGCTCGATCCTGACCTCGTGCTCCGCGCCCTTCTCGACCGGGAGGCTCGTGGTGTACACCCCGTCGCCGTCCTGGTCCAGGAGCGCCCCGGACGCGATCGGCGCCGAGCCTATGTCGGCGCCGAACCCGTCGAGCCCCTCGGGGAGTTCGCACTCGACCGTGAGCTCGAACGTCGCGGTGACGGTGTCGGCGGGCGGGTCGACCGGTGCGAAGGACAAGACTTCTAGGATGTCGAGGCCATCCGGGTCCGGGTTGGGGTAGGCCACGCCATCAACGGCGATGCGCTCGTCCACGAAGGAGCCCACCGAAGGGTCGCCCGCCTCGGGCATCGTGTACCCCAGGTCGAGCTTGTACCCCTGGCCCGACGCCTCGTCGGTCAGGCCGTAGACGTAGTACGGATCTTCCGAACCGAGGATCTCGAGCGTGCCCGTTACCGTGACCCTCTCCCCCGACGGCATCGGGTCGGGCTGGGAGCCGTACTGGCCTTCCTGCGCCATCGCCGGCACCGCCGCCGCGAGCATCAACGCCAGCATCCCCATCAGGACCGTCAACCTCTTCGCCATCCCCATCGCCTCCTTATCCC
>JADDPR010000485.1 GCA_016781775.1 Rubrobacter sp.
GGAGCCGCCGCTGCCACCGGAGCTGGAGCTAGAAGCCGCCGCTGCCGCAGCAGCCGCAGCCTCGGAGCCGTCGCCCTCGTCCTTCATGCCGTCGCCGTCGTCGTCCTTGCCGTTCTTCTCCATCATCTTTTCGTCCATGCCGTTCTTGTCCATCTCGTCCATCATCTCTTCAATCTTCTGCTCGCAGTACTGCTGCTGCTCGGCGTTGAACTCCGCGCCTTCCGCGTTGGCGTACTGGTCGTTCTCGAGATCGGCGTTCTGGTACTGGTCGGTCTCGTTCTCCTGCTCGGTGTCGTTCTCCTGCTCGGTGTCGTTCTGGTTGTCCTGGTCGTTCTCGATGTTGCCGCTGTTGTCCTGAAGGCCGCTACCAGCGGACTGGTCGTCGACCTCGTTCTCCTGGTCGGTCTCGTTGTACTGGTCCTGCTCGGTCTCGTTGTACTGGTACTGCTCGTTCTCGTTGTACTGGTACTGGTCGACGTCCTGGTCGCTCTCGTTGTTAGCGGTCACGTCGCCGTTGTTTTCCTGGTTCAGGATCTGGGCGCACTGCTGGAGGTTCGAATCCTCCTCGGCGGTCGCGTCGATGCTGTTATCCTGCGCCACAGCCGGAGAGGCAGCCATCATCGCCATCGCCAACGTGGCGGCCATCAACTTAATCTTGCTCAACTTCTTCCTCCTCAAACGAGGTTCTTCATGACGGGGCGTATTCTTCCACCCATTATTGCTCCTGTCAACAGCAAAAAGCCGTATTTTTCTATTTTTCTTAACATTCTTTAATACGGAGGCCAGGACAGCGGGCGGAAGGCCGCCGTACCCGGCATGTGCACCGCCGAAGCTCTCGTTCCGGGATGGTGGGGAGCGCGGCCCGAACGGGATCGCACCCCTTCGCGGGCGGGAGGAGACAGCCTTTTGGCGCAGCCGGGCTTTTGGCGGGGAGTCCGTCCGGCGGGAGGAGCTTGGGGTCGGGATTCCTCCGTATCGGCGTTGGCGGGCCCGAAGTCGACGACGGCCACATCGTCGCGTTGTCGTAGCTCTCTTGGGCACCCCTGGCGGCCCCGATCCCTATCCCGCAGAAGTTCTCGTTGAGGATGTGTTGGCGTTGCGACCGGTGCCGCCCGTCCGGTTGTTGAAGGTGTTTTCCGGGGAGCCCGAGGAGGCAGACCCCCGGGCGATGTTCTCGCCGGCGGCACAATGCCTATAGCCGAACGCTTGAGACGTGGCCAGAGGCTTCGCCGTCGGGGGAGATGTCGGAGAAGTGGCCCTTCGCGATCATGCCCTTGGGGTGGTTCCGGGCGACGTCCATGAGGGCGGGGGGCACGCCGAGACACCCGAGCCCCTTGCTGGCGCGCTTCTCGTAGTGCAGGAGCATCTTCTTCTCGTCGGGGTGAGACCTAGGGTCGGTGTGGATGAGCCGGCGCAGGTCTTTGCGGTGACGGTATCGGGAGGACGGCCGCAGTCGGCTTTTTCGGCTCGGCGGCCGCTACCCCGAGGGCGGCATCGGCCGCCAGGAAAGCCGCCGCGGAGATCATGCCGGGTGCCTCAACATCATGCTGGGCCCCTTTGCCGCACGCTTTACGTCCGCTCGGAACGGTTACCGGAGCGGAGGCGAAGAAACTCAAGCCCGCTCAGGTGCTACGCAGGGAGAGGGCTTCCGTTCGAGAAAGCGCGGGTCTTCCTCGATCCCGTGGATCGCGCAGGGAGGTTTCGGGTCGACCACAAGGGACCAAACCTTGCAGTCGAGACCTTCAAGCCGAGGAGGCAACACCCCTCAACGCCGGGTCCCAAAGTCCACGGTGTAGGTGGTGGAGTTACCGTAACCCCCGAAGTAGCCCGTGGCGGTCCCGATGCCGACCTCCCGGAAGTTGTTGTTAAGGATGTTGGCCCTGTGGCCGGGGCTGTTCATCCACGCCCTGAAGCGGGCCTCCGGTGCGCCTTTGTAGCCGGAGCCCCAGCCGACGTTCTCGCCGTAGACACGCCAGTTGTAGCCGAAGCGCCGGAGGCGGGCGCCGGCGGTCTCGCCGCTATAGGAGTTATGAGACATGTAGTCCTTGTCCATCATCTCCCGGGAGTGGGCGCGGGCGGCCCCGGTGAGCGCGGGGTGCACGCAGAGCGGACGAAGGCCCCGGCTGGTGCGGGCCCCGTTGTGGAGCTGCAGGGAGCGTTTCTCCTGGGCGTTCAGGTAGAGCTTGCCGCCTCCGCAGGTCGTGACGTAACCGCCCGTGGTGGCGGCCCCTGAGTCGGTCGGGTCGACCACCGAGGAGACGAAGACGGCTACCACCGCCACCAAAACCGCGCCCAGAAACGAGATCGCATACCTCATGGAACCCCCCTCCATAATCCGAGCCCGCCAAGTCCTCCGATGCCAAGGATAGCGAAGCTCCACACGACGGGGGTATCTTAGCAGCGTTTCTCCGCGCCCGCGAGCGTGGGGCCAGCCCGGGCAGGGATGCTACTACTCGGACCTACGCGTAAAGTGCGCGGCTCCCTCGTACACCAGAGACGACGATCATCGTCGTGTGAGCTTCCACTGGGGTGGAACGGACCGCGGAAGACAAAAATCTCGCAAGACATAACGCTTCCGGGGTGAGTTGACCATATTATAAAGATTGGTTAATCTGGGTACACAGAACAGCAAGTAAGACTACTACAGCGGGACCGTCTTCTGGAGGGGGGATATCTTGACTGACCTGGTTAGTGCGCTGCCGCGCGGGCTCGTTACCTCGGGTCTTCCCTTTCCTGATTGTTTGGCGGTGCTTCCGTTCGGGGCTGCGCTGGTAAATGCCAAGCAGCCTGTAGCCATGTGGTACGGCGCGGATTTCGATGGTGCTACTACGGCCGGTGGAGAACCCTTCAATCCGAGTGGGTTGTCGGTGTCGAGGGCCGCACCCTGATCGTAGAGCTTCTCAAGAAGGGGGGATTATGGCGACCGGTGACGACGTAATAAGGCAGGGCAGGAAATACCTGGGCGTGCCTTACGTATCTGGAGGGCCGGAGTCTTGTTCCGCCTCCGGCATGGATTGTGACTGTTTTACCAAGAGGACCTTCAACGACCTCGGTATCGCGCTCGGGTGGTGGACCGACCAGTTCAACTACGGCACGCCGGTGAATCTGTCGAATATCATGCCCGGGGATCTGCTCTTCTTCAGCGAAGACGGTTCGGGGAGGCTGACGCACGTCGGTATCTTGAGTTACAACGGCTACCTTTTGCACGCCTCGAGCTATTTCGGCAAGGTCGTGGAGGCCGAACTCAAGTACGTCGACGGCCTCTACGCCGCGAGGAGGTTGGTGGGGGCGCCCAATAGTACGTCCACTACAGGATACTCGCGCGTGGTCGACAACGCCAACTCAGGCCGGTTCTACAAGTACCCGGGGTGGGGACTGGCCTCCGCGTCGGGGCAGTACGGCAGAGATTACGCGCGTGCGCTACCGGCCAGAGCAAACGCCGCCTGGTTCAAGTTCGACATACCGCGCACCGCCGACTACAACGTGTACATCTGGCATCCGGCATCCAGCGGCTTCAACCGGGCCATGCCTTTCGGTGTCTACTCTCCTTCGCACGTTTACGCCGACGGCTCGGGGATGGTTTGGAACTACGTGGACCTGCGCTCCGGTGGGGGTCGGTGGAAGTCCCTGGGGCGCCACCGCATACCGGCCGGAGACAATTGGGTGGCCGCGAGTTCTCGGTGGTCAAACTACCCAGGCTACCTAGTAGCCGACGCCGTAAAGATCACGTCAGCATAGAAAGGGGTCGGCATGAACTATAGCCGTCGCCAGTTCCTGAGTCTCGCCGCCGCCGGGCTACCCGTCGTCGCGGCTCCCCTGCTCTTCTTCCGTGGTACGGCGCACGCCGCACCACGGCTTCTGGAGAGCCAGGGGCCCGGTAAGGGCATCACGGTATCGGATGCAAGGAGACCGTATGACCAAGCGACAGCCGACATGATCCACAACCGCTCGGTGGAACTGAATATACTAGAGGCGGGCGAAAGTCCCAAAGAGGTCAAAGCTCGGGTGAATCTCCGGATACGTGGTCTAAGGGCAGAAATGACAGGTTGGATCCGTTGAGTGGCGAGGGCAACGTGCAGCATAATCGGTTGTAGAACTTCTCGGGTGCCGGTGCTCCGCCTAGCTATCTAATAAATGACGAGGGCTTACGGCGTCCGTCGTGACGATTGAACCGGCGCGCCGTACCCACGGTGCTCGAAGAAGCCGTGGTTGTCCTGATCGGTGATCGCCGAGATCAGCACGCCGTCGGTTCGACCGGATCCTCTAGAATTCCGGTCTTGGCTTTTCGTAAGAGGCCCTTAATCTTCGAAAAGGCCTCCTCGGTGAGGTTAAGCTGGCGCTGCAGGAAGGGTCCTTCGCCTACAATACGAAGACCGTTCAG
>JADDPR010000177.1 GCA_016781775.1 Rubrobacter sp.
TAGACGGTTCAGGTTACCGTGAGCTGGTGGCCCTGCTGCTTGTAGCGGTTCGCCATCTCTTCGAGGGTGATGGGCTCGTAGTCCCCGGCGTGGCCGGCCTGGCCGAATGCTTCCATGCGCGCCCGGACGACCCCCTGCATCGCTTCGCGGGCGGGCTTGAGGTAGTAGCGCGGGTCGAACTCGCCGGGCTTCTCGGCGAAGGCCTTACGGATGGCCCCGGTCGCGGCGAGCCTCAGGTCGGTGTCGACGTTGACCTTGCGGACGCCGTGCTTGATGCCCTCTTGGATCTCGCGCACCGGCACCCCGAAGGTCGGCCGGATCTCGCCGCCGTACTGGTTGATGGTGTCGACCAGCTCCTTGGGCACGCTGGAGGAGCCGTGCATGACAAGGTGCGTGGTCGGCAGCCTCTTGTTGATCTCCTCGATGATGTTCATCGCGAGCACGTCGCGGTCGGGCTCCTTGGTGAACTTGTACGCCCCGTGGCTCGTCCCGATGGCCACCGCAAGCGCGTCGACCCCGGTCCTCTCCACGAACTCGACGGCCTGATCCGGGTCCGTCAGATGGACCTCGCCCGATCCCACACCGTCCTCGATACCACCCAACGTGCCGAGCTCGCCCTCGACCGTGACGCCCCACTCGTGCGCCATCTCCACGACATCGCGCGTGACCTGCACATTGTACTCGAAGTCCGCGGGCGTCTTGCCGTCTTCCTTTAGCGAACCGTCCATCATCACGCTCGTGAAGCCAAGCTCGATGGCGCTCCGGCAGGTATCCGGCCCGTTGCCGTGGTCCTGATGCAGCGCGACCGGAATCTCCGGGTAGACCTCCGCTGCGGCCAGCATGAGGTGATAGAGGAAACGGTCGTTGGCGTACTTGCGCGCCCCCCGCGAGGCCTGAATGATCACGGGGGAGCTCGTCTCGCGGGCCGCCTCCATGATCGCCTGCACCTGCTCCAGGTTGTTGACGTTGAACGCCCCCACCCCGTAGCCGCCCTTCGCCGCCTCGTCGAGCAGCTGCCGCATCGTTACGAGCGCCACACGTTCCTCCTTCTCTTAGTTGCGATCCCGGCCCATGGAACGCCATGCGGGCCTGTTACCAGTATATTGATCCACCGCCACTTCGCACGAAGAAGCGCCCCCCGAAGG
>JADDPR010000402.1 GCA_016781775.1 Rubrobacter sp.
CTCGTCGCTGCCGACCCACGCATCGAACGATTCCCGGTCCTCCCAGCGCGTGATCACCAGCACCTCGTCGCCGCCATCCGAGCGTAGGACCTCCATGGAGACGAAGCCAGGGAAGCCCTGTACGCTTCCCCCGCTCCCCGCGAACCGCTCCACGACCCGATCCGCGGCTCCCTCCTTCACCGGTAGACGGTTGATGATGGCGATCAAGCTTTCCCTCCTTATCGGGCTACGACGATGCCGCCGCCGCCCACGCGTTTGGCGGTCTTCAGGGCCCAGAGCACCGAGGCGACGAGCTCGCCGGAGTTGGCGCCGTGATCGGGATACCCGGCAACCCCGGCGTCGGCCCGCAGGCCCTCCGAGGAACGGGAGAGATTGTCCAGCACGGCCTCGGCCATCGTATAAGCCTCCTCGGGGTTTGTCGCCGGAAGGAGGACGCAGATCTCGTCGTCCCCGAACCTGGCCCGCAACGCCCCTTCCGGGGTGCCCTTCTCGACGGCTTCGGCGAGGTCCAGGAGGGCTTCTCGGGCCCGTGGCACGTCGCCGCCGGCCACCATCCCCGAGAAGTCGACGAGGTCGAAGACCACGAGTGAGAGCCGATCGTGCTCCTCGACCGCTTGCGGCAGGAGCCAACGGTTGAAGAGCTCGCGATCCGGCAGGCCGGTCAGGAGGTCCGTCGCGGTCGCCCGTCCCAGGTCGCTCTCCATCTGTTCGCGCGAGATCCTCTCGAAGTCCGCGAGGCCCCGCTCCGTGACCCAGTCGGCGGCCTGCATGAGCTTCACGAAGAACCGTGCCACCTCGCCCCCGTCGAGCGCGGAGAGATCCGTCCGCTCTTCGACGAAGCGCCACACGCAGCGCCGGAGCGCGGCGTAGTCCTCGATCACCCCTACCGCGTCGCGCCCGAGTTCGTGCTGGGCCGCCGAGATACTCCCCACGACCGCCCGGGTCGTCCCCTCGCGGCTGAAGCCTTCCAACGGCTCCGGACTACGCAGAAACTCCGCGAAGGTCTCGAGAATGCGCCCGACCTCCTCCACGAGCCGGTTCTCCGCCTCGCCATCCCCGTCCCCACGATCGCGCCGCCACGCCGCCAGAATCTCCGGTGTGCCGGCCCTGAGCCCCTCTGCAATCCCCGCTGCATCCCTCATAAGCATGATTATAAACACATCAACGGCGAAACCTCTTCCCCTCCCGGCGCGTATACGCAAGGGCTACACCAAAAAACGTACCATTTTGCAGAAAGGCAACGTTTAGAAATAGCGCCAGACAGGTAGTATCAAGAGTAGTTTTCGAAACGAATTTTTGCCGCAGGGCACCCTGGGAGGGCGAATGGCCACCGAGATCACGAAGAAAACGGCCGCTGGAAAGACCGAGAGAGAAGCAGAGACGCCAGAGCTTCTGGCAAAGTACCTGGCACACATCGGTCAGGGCAACCTCCTCACCCACGCCGAGGAGATCGACCTTTCGAGCAGGGCCAAGGAAGGCGATTCCCGGGCACGCCAGCGGCTTATCGAGAAGAACCTCAGGCTCGTCGTCTCGGTCGCCAAAAAGTACCGCGGCTACGGTTTACCGTTCGAGGACCTGATCCAGGAGGGCAACATCGGCCTGATGAAGGCGGTGGAGAAGTTCGACCCCGAGCGCGGCTTCCGCTTCTCCACCTACGCGACGTGGTGGATACGGCAGGCCGTGCAGCGCGCCGTGGCCGACAAGGGGCGCACCATCCGGGTTCCGGTCCACATGACCGAGAAGATCCGCAAGGTCTCCCGGGCGTACAACGAGCTCTCCGCCGAGCTCGAGCGGGAGCCCAACGAGGAGGAGGTCGCCGAGAGGCTCGCTTGGGCCATCGACGAGGTCAGGCTCACGATGGGCGCGATGCCGGACGCGACGAGCCTGGATCAGCCGGTCTCCTCGGACGAGACCTCCTCGCAGCTCGGGGACTTCGTCGAGGACGAGCGGGCCTCCGACACGCCCGGTGAGGTTATGCGCGAGATGGAGACGAAGCACCTCAAGCAGGCGATCGAGCGCCTCCCGGAGCGGGCGCGCTACGTTCTCGTCCGGCGCTACGGACTCGACGACCGGGACCCCGCCACCCTCGCGGAGCTCGGTGACGAGTTGGAGATCTCGCGGGAGAGGGTGCGCCAGCTTCAGCGCGAGGCCGAGCGTATCCTCAAGGGCGGCGAGTACGGTCGCATCTTGCGCGACGCCGTTGCCTAGCGAGTAACTTTCCTCAGAGGTTAGAAAGGTCGGATCCTCGGGGGTCCGGCCTTTTTCTTGCCCGGCTCTGCTAACCTCGCAGTGTGAACGAGCACGCGTTCAAACCCGCAGCCTGGGCGGTATTCGTCCTTTTCGCCTTGTTCTCGGCGGCGGTCGGGTTCGGGTGGCTTTACGGGTTGGACCTGTGGGCTCTCAGGACATCTCAGTCCGTCGCCTCGTCGGTCCTGGATCGTGCGTCGATGGCATCGTCCCTCTTCGGGGGGTTGGAGGTCACCACGGTCGCGCTCGCCGCCCTGCTCGCCTGGCTCTTTTTCAGGCGTCGAAGGGCGCTCGCGGTGAGGCTGCTGGTGGTATTTGTGGGGACCGGGCTTCTCGAACTGCTGATGAAGCTCTACCTCCCGCAGGTTCCGCTGCCCGAGGGTTCCGGGCGTTCCGTGGATTACGCGCCGGTGGTCGCCGTTGATTACCCCTACCCCTACCCCAGCGGTCATATGGTGAGGGGCGTCGTACTCTTCGGCGCGCTCTACCTTCTCTGCGGCAACAGGCTCCTGCGGACCGGTATCCTGGCGGCGCTGCTCGCGCTGGCGGTGAGCCGCGTGTATCTAGGGGTCCACTGGGCCTCGGACGTTGTCGGAGGGGCGTTGCTGGCGCTGGCCGGCCTGCTGTGGGCCTTCGGGAGAAAGGGATAAGCCTTGGAGATAACGGTCGTCGGCAGCGGTACGGTCGTACCGCTTTTGGAGCGCCGGCAGAGTTGCGTCGTCGTGGAGGCCGGGGGCGAGACGTTGGTCTTCGACCTCGGCTCCGGGGCAGTGCGCGGGATGCTGCGGGCCGGCCTCGACCCGTTCGCGGTCGATAGGATCTTCTTCACCCACTTCCACCCCGACCACACGGTGGACGTCGTACCGCTGATGTTCGCCTTCAAGTACGGGGCCAGGGCAGAGAGGGAGAGGCCGCTCGCCATGTACGGACCAGAGCCTTTCGAGGCGTTCTTCGGCGGGGTGACGGACGTGTGGGGCGAGTGGATGCTCGGCGAGTATCCTACGGAGGTGGTCGAGCTGCCCCACGAGTGTCCCTCCTCCATCGAGCTGCCGGGAGGACGGGTCGTCTGGGCCCCGGCCAAGCATCGCCCGGAGAGCATCGCGTACCGCATCGAGGGCGAGGGCGGCGCCTTCGTGTACACGGGGGATACCGAGTACGCGGCCTCCGTCGTCGAGCTGGCGCGCGGCGCCCACACCCTCCTTATAGAGTGCTCCTTCCCGGACGATGCGCCGGTACCGGCTCACCTCACCCCGGGAGGTGTGGCCAGAATAGCCTCTGAGGCGGGCGTGGAGCGCGCCGTCCTCACCCACATCTACCCGCCCGCGGAGGCGCTGGATCTCGTGAGCGAGGTCGGCCGCGGCTTCTCCGGCGAGGTGCTCGTCGCCGAAGATGGCACTAAGCTCACGATCTGAGATACGATGCCGTTTGTGGCGATCGTTCGCCGCAAGCTAACGGGTTAGGAGGACGATATGTGGGTCGCGCAGGCCGGATCGGACGGCGTCTTTGACGTGGTGAACTGGAGCTGGTCTTCTGGGAGGTCGCACTCTAGTCGTCCTGGTCGCGATAATCGCCGTCTTCACGCTGATGATAAGACGCCTGGTCTCCGGCAGGCCCGCTGCAAACCCGGCGCGGTACATCCTCGACGAGCGGTATGCCAGGGGCGAGGTCGACCGGGACGAGTACGAGAGGAAGCGGCGCGACCTCCAGCGCTGAGCCTTCGGGTCAGGAGTGCGAGCAGGCGGCGCAGCGGCCGTGAAGCGTGATCTCGTGCCACTCGGTGACGAACCCGGTCTCGCGCTCGACCTGCAAGGCCAGATACTCCATGAGCTCCTCGTTGAACTCGATGACCGCGCCGCACTCCCGGCAGCGCGCATGATGGTGCATCCGTTCGGTGGCGAGCTCGTAGCGCGAGTACCCCTCCCCGAAGTCCTCCTTGCGTACGATCCCGAGCTCGTGCAGAAGGTCCAACGTCCGATACACGGTGGAGAGACCGAGCTCGGGGTGCTCGCACTTGAGCCGGTCGTGCAACTCCTCCGCCGACAGGTGCCGGGCCCCCTCCAACTCCCCCACGATCACACGCCGCTGGTTTGTCAGCCGATAACCACGGCTCCTGAGTAACTGCTCCAGCTCGCTCACGAGGTTAGTGTAGCCCAGCACGGTTCCAGGATCAATTCTTGGTACTGGACTCCGACGTGGGGTTGCATGATCCACAAGCCGGACACGGCCGTAGTAAATCACGCACCCAATCCAAAGGAGACACAGGATGGCGGTAAGAACGTACGCGCAGGTTGTCGGGGTAGTGTTGATCCTGCTTGGAGTGGTAGGGCTTCTTCTCGGGGACGAGTTGTTTCTGGGTATCTTGAACATCGATCTCGTGGAAGATCTCGTCCATCTGCTCTCCGGCAGTCTTCTGGCCTATATCGGCTTCGGAAGGACGGATGGCGGAACGGTTCGATCGGTGGTCGGCGTGGTAGGGATCGTCTACCTGCTCGTCGGCATCCTCGGTTTCATCACGCCGATGCTGTTCGGGCTGATCCCGAACGGCTACACCATCTTCGACAACCTGGTGCATCTCGCCCTCGGTGTGTTGGGGCTCGTAGTCGCCGGTGTGCCTGGCCGCGGTGCGACGGCGCGGGGTTAAGCTTCCCGTACCGGAACGCTCCTTGAGCGCGACATGTCGCGGGACATAAAGAGTTGTAAGAGACGTCCCGCCACACACGCCGGACGTCTCTTCGTTGTCCCCCATACACGGTTCGCATGGACGTAGACGCCCGCAAGATCGGCCGTGGCGAACCGCTTCTGTACCTCGTTTTCGCCCTCTCGCTGTTAGCCGCGCTGTCCCACCTCTGGGCCGCGGCGGAGCACATGAAGGAATGGTGGGGATACGGAGCATTCTTTCTGGCCTCGGCCGTCGCTCAGGGAGCTTACGCCTCCGGGCTGATGAGATGGCCCCGACGTTCGCTGTTTCTCGCGGGTATAGGGGGCAACCTGGTCATCCTGGCCCTGTACGTGCTTACGAGGACCGTGGGGATACCGGTCTTCGGGCCGCACGCGGGGGAGATCGAAGGCGTGGGGTTCGCGGACCTGTGTGCGACGGCGTCGGAGGTAGGTATCGTCCTCGCGCTGGGGGCTCTCATGATGAGGGGCTTCTCCCGCGAAAGGAAGTTGCAGGTCGCCGTAGTCCTCGCGGCGGCCGCCCTGTTGGTCGGGCACCTCATACACCTGCTCGCCGACGGAGCGGCGATGGGGCACGGCTCGTAGAAGGCGAGGCCGGGATGCTTCGGGACAAGCCCGTTCCCGACGGCTTACGAATCCAGGAGGCCTCGAACGAGGAGCTTTCCCAGGCCCCACGACAGGTACAGTAGCGCCTCGATGAACTCGTACGGGCTCCACAGGTGCCACGATCGTCTTGGCTCGCGCCTTCGTCCGGATTTCATCCCGTCGGGTTCGTAATCCCGCTCCGGTGCGGAGCTCGTGTCCCGTTCCAACCGGGGCTCTCCTTCCGTCGCGTCCTTTTACCCGGGTACGCGGCGCGGGAGAGCGGGGGTTCTAGCCCTTTCGCTTGAAGACGCTCTTTCGGCCCCCGGGCCACCAGTTCCAGTCGCCCAGGATGCGCATGGTGGCGGGAACGAGAAGGACTCGGATGATCGTGGCGTCGACGAAGACGGCGACGGCGAGGCCGAGGCCCACCGCCTTCGTCGTAACGATGCCGGTGAAAGCAAAGGCGCCGGTGACCACGATGATGATGGCGGCGGCGGAGGTGATGATGCCCGCCGTGGAGACGAGGCCCTTGGAGACGCTCGCGGTGTTCGACTCGCCGTGTTCGTAGGCCTCGCGGATGCGCGAGAGCAGGAAGACCTCGTAGTCCATGGAGACGCCGAAGATCGTGCAGAACATCAGGATGGGCACCGTCGCGTCGACAAAGCCCAATGGCGCGAAGTTCAGGAGGCCCGAGAGGTTACCGTCCTGGAAGACGAAGACCATGGCCCCGAAGCTCGCCGTGAGGCTGAGGATGTTGACGATCACGGCCTTCAAAGGAATGAAGAACGAGCGGAAGGTGAGGAAGAGGATCAGGTAGGTTACACCGAGCACGAACGCGACCGCGTAGGGGACGTTGCCGTAGAGGTTCGCGATAAAGTCCTTCTGACCGGCGGAGAGCCCGCCGACGAGATACTCCACCCCCTCCGGCGCCTCGATGGCCCGGACCTCCTCGACCACGGCCCGGGCCTCCTCGGTGTAGGGATTCGGGCCGGTCACCGCCCTGAGGATCGTGCGGTCCCCGGCGACGAACGTCTGCAGGGCGGCCCGTACCTCCTCGGAGTCTCGCACCTCGGGGAGGGCGAGGACGTTGGAGATCCCCTCGGGGGTCGCCGTGCCGTCCGCGCTCACCCCCTCGGGCAGCTCGGGGATGCGGCTGTTCAACTCCTCGGCGGCGCGACGCTCGGCCTCGGCGCGGACCTGCTCTTCGGCACCCGGCGGCACGAAGCCATACCGGGCCTCGAGGCCGGCGAGCTGTTCCTGCACGGCCGCGTCGACCCTTCTTGCGGCCTCGGCCTCGGCGCCGCTGCGGGCGGAGGTGACGCGCTCGGCGTAGGCGCGGGCGGTCTCCTCGCCCACGGTGTAGATGCTCTCGACGCTCTCGACGCCGTCCGTCTCGCCGACGCTCCGGCCGAAGTCGCGGACCCTGGCGAGGTTCTCGGAGCTCAGGGGGTCGCCGGGGAGGGTGGCGACGACGTCTATCGGGGTGAGCCGGGCGTAGTCGAAGTCCTGCTTGAGGATATCGTCGCCGACGCGCGACTCGTAGCGGGTGGGCAGGACGCTCGCCTCGGGGATGCCGACCTTCATGTGGAGGGCCGGGTAGAGGAGGGCGAAGAGGATGCCGCCGACGGCGAGGAGGACGACGAAGGGGTGGTTCATCACGACCTCGGCGCTCCGGCCCCAGAAGTATGCGCCGACGGGCTCGGAGTTTCGGCGGCGCCTCAGGGAGAGGGCGTTGATCCTGTGTCCGAGGACCGAGAGGAGCGCCGGGAGCAGGGTCAGGGCGGCGGCGACGGAGACGAAGACCACGAACGAGCCCGCGACCCCGATGGAGCGCATGAACATGTACGGGAAGAAGAGCAGGCCCATCAAGCCGATAAGGACGGCCGTCCCGCTGAAGAAGATGCTCCGGCCCGCCGTCTCGACGGTGCGCGGGACGGCCTCCGAGACGGGATAGTTCTCCAGCTCCTCGCGGAAGCGGCTCACGGCGAAGAGGGCGTAGTCGATGCCGAGGCCCAGGCCTAGCATCGTCGAGATCGTGAGCACAAAGAAAGACATGTCGTAAGCGCCCGCGACGAAGTAGAGGGTCGCCAGGGTAACGGCGACGCTCGCGCCCCCGATGACGACCGGGACGCCGGCGGCGACGAGGCTGCCGAAGGCCACGATCAGGATCAGGAGCGCCAGCGGGAACGCGTACTTCTCGGCCCGCCGGATGTCCTCGTTGCTCGCCTCGGTGATGTCGAGGTAGACGGCCGGGGCCCCGGTAACGTAGGTGGTGAGCTCGTCCGAACGTACCCTCTCGCGCAGCTCGTCCACGAGGCCCTGCGTCTCGTCCGCGGAGACGCCGAAGGAGACGAGGGCGTAGCTTTTTTCCTCGTCCCTGGAGATGAAGAGCGGATCCTTGGTCTCCGAGTAGGTGGTGACGTTGCGGACCTCGTCGATGCTGCGCACGTCTCCGAGCGCCCTGTCCTGAGCTTGCTGGAACTCGGGGCTCGTCGCGCGCAGCCCGTCGCCGTCGAAGACGACGGTGACGATGGCGGGAGAGGCGTCGAAATCGTCGAGCAGGATGTCTTGAACCTTCTCGGCGTCGGAGCCCGCGCCGCTGAAGCCGCCGCCCTTGAGACGATCCGAGAGGCTCGGGGCGAAGAAGGCGCTCGCCAGCAGGAGCAGGCCCCAAACGATGAGGATGGGCCAACGGTGCCGGTAGGAGATCCGGCCGAGCGTGCCGAAGAGGTTCAACCGCCGCCGTAGGCCTTATGGGGTAACTTGAGCTTCACGTGCTTCATGTTACCGAATACGCGACGGCCGGATGCCGTTTCTTTTACAACGCCCGAGGGTTCCCGGTCCCTACGCCGCGGGGCGCCGCTCCCTCGCGTTGCGGGGCAAGGTCAGGGCGAAAGCGAGGCCTACCGGTGGGAGGGCCACGAGCGCCAGCATCATCGCCGGGAGCCCGTAGGCATCCGCGAAGGCCCCGAAGATCGGGGCCCCGACCCCTCCAAGCCCTATGGAGAGGCCCATCGTGATCCCGGCGGCCACCCCTATCCTGCCGGGCAGGTACTCCTGCCCGAGCACCGTCGTGACGCCGAAGGTGCCGATGGTGACCGCGCCGATAAGCGCGAGGAAGACCATCCCCAGGAGCGGCCCCGTAAGGGTGAAGGCGTAGACCAGCGGGGCGAGGAAGAGCATCGTGGCGGCGAGGACGGCCCTGCGCCCGAATCTGTCGGCCATGACCCCGAGGGCGAGCGTCCCGACCGCGCCGGCGAAGGGCATTACGGCGAGGGCCGCGTTCGCGAGTCCCGGGGAGGTACCCAGCTCGCGGATGTAGTATGAGGCGACAAAGGTCACGAGCCCGAAGTACACGAACGAGCGGACCGTGACCACCCCGACCATGCGCGCGAACGGCCACCAGAGATCCGGCGCGGTTGCTTCCCGTTCCCTCCCTTCGGACCCCGGCGCCTCGGGGCGAAACGAGAGGAGACGGGGCAACTCGTGGAAGAGGACGAGCCCCATCAGGAGGGCGGGGAGGGCGAGGAGGAGGGTCCCGGGGAGCCCGAAAAGTAGGACGAGCGGGGTGGCGAGTACGGGACCGAGGGCGAAGCCGGCGTTGCCGCCGACGGAGAAGAAGCTCATTCCGCGGGCGCGCGGGAGCCGGAGACGTAGTTGGCGAAGCGGGCCGACTCCGGGTGAAAGGCGGCGACCCCGAGCCCCGAGAGGACGACGCACAAAAAGATCCAGACGAACGACGGAGCCATCCCCGCGAGCGCGACGCCCGCGCCCCCGAGCATCACCCCGAGGGGCATCAGGGAAGGGAGGGGCTTCTTGTCCGAGAAGAGGCCGAAGAGCGGCTGGACGATGGAGGAGCTCAGGGTCGCGGCGAGGACGAGCGAGCCGGCCGCCGCGAGCGAGAGCCCCCGCTCGGAGACAAAGAACGGCACGAGGGCCGCCACGGCCCCCTGGTTGAGGTCCGTGAAGAGGTGACCGGCCGAGAGGACGGCCATCGCGCGTCGGTCGACGCCCTTCTCCATCAACGGCGCACCCGGTGGACGCGGACGTAAGAGTAGCCAGTGTAGGCGGCGACGGCGTGGCAGATCCGGCGGAGCAGGCCGCCAGAGCCCATCCGAAGCTCGGGCGTGACGAGGCACGAGATACCGGCGAGGATGCGGCCGTTGCGGAGCCCGCCGACGCCGGGGATGATCGGGCTCGGGACCGCCGCAAGACCCGGGTTACGCACCGCTCCGCCTCTCGCTAGCCGCCTCTGGACGGATACTACCAGCCGCTATAGGTCGTCCTCCACCCAGTAGGGGACCATCGCCCACACCCGGGACGTCTTCAACTCGGCGAACGCCTCGAGGATCGCGTCGACGGCGTCCCGTACGGGATCTCCGGGGGACGGGCGAGCGCCTGTGGGAACCGAGACCTTCAGGAACGTTCCCGCGTCGGTCCCGTCCATCCTGGCGAGGCTCCTCGCCTTCCCGAGGGCGTCCCGGAAGCCGCCGACCTCGTCGACGAGCCCGCGCTCCAGGGCTTCCGCCCCCGTCCAGACGCGCCCTCCGGCGAGGTCTTCGAGCGTTGCGGGGTCCATCTCGCGGCCCCTGACCACCCTGTCCTTGAACTCGTCGTAGACGGCGGCGAGTTGGGACTGGAGCACGGAGAGTTCGTCCGCCGTCGGCTCGCGGCGGGGATCGAGGAGGTTGGATCTGGCGCCGCGCTCCACGGTTACGGGGTTGACGCCGAGGTTCTCGAGCAGACCGGACGCGACGGGACGGGTCAGGATCACACCGATGGAGCCGGTGACGGTGTTCTCGCGGACGACGACGTGGCTCGCCGCCGCGGAGACGTAGTAGCCGCCGGAGGCGGCCGCGTTGCCCATGAGGACGACGACGGGCTTCTTGCGCCGGATGCGCTCGACCTCGCGCCACATCAGGTCGGAGGCAAGCGCGTCGCCCCCGGGAGAATCGACGTGCAGCAGGACCGCCCCGGCTCGCCGGTTCCGCTCCGCGAGGCGCAGGGCGGCCACGACGGAGTCGCTCCCGGCCTGCTCGCGGCCCACAAGGGGGAGCGGCACCGGGAGCTTCCGGCTCCTCCCGCGCACGATCGTCCCCTCGACCCCGACAACCGCCACGAGCCTTCGCGCCCTCCTCCGGTACGGCACGCGAAGCGCGCGACGCGCCCCGGACCACTCCTCGAGCCACACGCGTCCCCCCTCCCCGAGCCTCTCGGGCAACTCGTCCTCGTAGAGCACGCCGTCGATTAGACCTTTCCCCACCGCCGCCGTCGGGGTGTAGGGCGCACCGTCTATGAGACGCCGTACCTCGTCCGGGGCCATCCCGCGTCCGGCCGAGACCGCGGCGACGAGGGCCCCGAACCTGCGGTCGACCAGCCGCTCGGTCTGCTCGCGAGATTCCTCGGAGAAGTCGGAACGGGCGAGGGTGTCCCCGGCGCTCTTGTAGGGGGAGACGGCGACGACCTCCGTCCGGACGCCGACGCGCGCGAGGGCGTCCTTGAGGAAGTTGACCCGCGCGGAGAGGCCCACGACGTTCAGGGTCGAGAGCGGGGTCGCGAAGATCTCGTCCGCGGCCGACGCGAGGTAATAGTCGCGGGTACCCCCATCGACGAGGTAGGCGACGACCCTCTTGCCCCGCCCCTTGAACCGCTCCAACTCGTGGCGCAACTCTTCTATGGAGGCCCACCCGGCATCGAGGTTCTCGACGCGCAAGACGACGCCCGACGGGCGCCCGTCCGCCAGGATACGGTCGAGACGCGACCGTATTCCTTCGAGGCTCGGGCCGGAGGGACGGGGACCCAGACGGCGGCGCAACAAGCCCCTCCTCGTTTCGAACTCGGGCAGGGACCCGGAGACCGGGATCCAGACGAAGTCCGGGGGCCGTCGAAAGACGCGAACCAGCGCGTTCCGGAGGAAGCGGTAGAGGTTCAAGACGGCGTTTATCAAGAGGCCCACGCAACCCAATGTACACCCGGATCCCCAAACACATTGTGATAGACTTTTCCAGGAATGATTATTGATCGGGGAGCGTGCCAGAGATGATCGGTGTGGCGGAGCGCGACGTCCGCGAGAAGTTCAGGCGTTCGGGCTACACGCTGACCAGCCAGCGGCGCGCCGTCCTCGATGCCCTGAAGGAGTTCAAGGGTCATCCTTCGGCCGAAGAGGTCTACCTCGCCGTCAAGAAGAAGAACCCGAAGGTCGCCCTGGGCACCGTGTACCAGGCCCTCTCCGTGCTGGAGGAGATCGGCTTGATCGGCGCGAAGCGCTGGTCGGAGTCCCCGGTTCGCTACGACCTGAACACCGAGCCCCACCACGACATCCGCTGCACGAGGTGCGGCGCTGTCGAGGAGATCCCGGGCGTAGACCTGGGCGGCCTCTACGAGACCGTCCGGCAGAACACCCCCTACGAGGTCACGGAGACCACCCTCGTCATCGAGGGCGTGTGCCCGTCCTGCCGCCCCGCGGGCTAACCCGCCCTTTCGCCCGAGCGGGACTTTACCCGAACTTCAGGAAGGTTTAACCTGCGCCGTGGTGTTTCCGTACGACGGACATAGGTACCTGCGGATGGGCGGATCGGCATGAGCGAGGGAAGGGTGGACCCGGTACGCGAGCTCGAAGAGCAGATGCAGGCGGCGGACGCCCTGATCGAGAGCCTCGAATCGGAGGTCGCCGACCTACGCCGCGACCTGGACAGCGCCTCGGTCGCGCTGCGTAAGGCTCAGGCCGAGGTCTCCGCGCGCGGGGACTCCCTGGACGAAGACGAGCGTCTTCGGCGAGAGCTCGAGGCGGCGCAGGCGGAGGTCGCCTCCCTCCGCGACACCCTGAGCGACCTCCGCCAGGAGCACGCCGACGAGGAGCTACGCCTCCGCAACGAACACATCTCGGGGATGGCGGCGCTCCGCGAGGAGCTGGAAGAGCAGCGCCGCGCCGACCTCGAAGCGGCCCTGTCGGAGGGCAAGGTCGGGGCTTTGAGGGAGGAGTTCCGCAAGGAGCGGGCGGCCCTCGAGGAGCGCCACAAGGCCGAGGTCGAGGAGCTCAAGAGCGCGGCCGAGCGATGGGAGGAGAAGCTCAGGGCGGGCTACCGCGACCTCGAGGAGCGCCACAAGGCCGAGGTCGAGAAGCTCGAATCGGAGCGCGTCCGGGAGATACGCGCCCTCCAGAAAAGCTACGCCGACGAGATGGACGGCCTGACGCGCGAGCACCGGGACGAGACGGACTCCCTCAAGCAGGCGCACCGCTCGGAGCTCGAGGATCTCCGGAGACGCACCGAGAGCGAGAAGATAGAGCTCGAGCGTTCCTTGCGAGAGGAGCTCGGATGCAGTCTCGACGAGGAGCGGAGCGCCGAGAGGGAGCGCCACAAGGTCGAGCTTCAAGCCCTGAGGAGTGCGGCGGCGAGCCGGGAGCTCGAGATCCAGAAACAGCTCCGGGCGGAGGTCGAGGGTCGCAGGGTCGAGGTCGAGGAGCTGCGTCTCGAGCTGGAGTCGATGGCGGTCGCGGCCGAGGAGCGGCGCAGGAAAGAGGTCCGCGAGGTAAAGGCGCTCGCCGAGGGGCGCGAGCGCGAGCTCCGGCGGACGCAAGCGCAGCGGTTGGCGGAGGAGAAGGAGAACGGGGAGCGGCGCGCCGAGGCGCTCAAGGCGCAGAGGGAGGCGGACGTCCGTTCGCTGAAGGAACGCCACGCCAGGGAGCTCGCCGACGCTCGCCGCAGGGTCGAGGAGGTCCGCGCGAGCCAGGAAGAGAGGCGCAAGTCGGAGCACGCCGGGCTAGAGGAGCACTCGGAGGGGCTCAAGGCCCGCCAGGAGTCCGAGGCGCGCGTCTACGGCGAGCGCCTCGCCGAGTTCGAGCGAGAGAGGGCGGAGGAGCGCAAGGCCGCCGAGGAGACCCTGGAGCGTCGCGACCGCGAGCACGCCGGGGAGCGGGCGCGGCTGGAGGACCGCCTCGCCGAGCTGCGTGAGGCTCTGGAGGAGCAGGGTACCGTGACCGCGGAGCTCAGGGAGGCCCTGGAGTCGGCGCGAGCCGCCGGCGACGGACGCCGGGACGCGGAGACCGAGGGCCGCCCGGCGGAGGACGGGCTCGAGGTGCGGCTCAAGGAGGCCGATTCGGCGCGGCTCCTGGCCGAGGAGCGAGCGATGGACCTGGAGCGTCGTCTCGGGGAGGCGGAGAAAGAGAGCCGGCGGCGCCAGCGGGAACTCGCGGAGGCCCGCGCGGCATTGAAGCAGGTCTCCTCCCCCGAGCAGCGCCTCCGCGCGGGCATCGCGGTCTTCAACTCCAGCGAGCACACGCGCACGGTAGCCTCCATCTCCAAGGCCCTGGGTCTCCCGAAGGTCCACGTCGGCGCCGACGACGGGGCCGCGGGCAAGCCGGTCGTCACGTTCGTCTGGAGCGAGATGGCCTGGCGCCGGTACGTCTCGGACCCGACCGAGGACGTCGAGGAGCCGAGGGTCTACCTGATCGGAACCGGGGACGACCCATCCGAGATCCACGACCCCAACCGCAGTCCGAACGCGCGCATGGACGCCCAGGGCCGCCTCCTGCTCGGCGTACAGGCGAGGTAGCCTCGTCCCCTGCCCCCCGCGCCGCCAAGACGAGCCCGCGTCGCTCGTCCTCCGCCCAACCTCCCACGAACCGATGCACGATTCCGTGGACTATGCGTGCATCACCTGCGACCGGAAGCGTCTCTAAAACTCGTCAGGGGGGCGAGCCGCAACGTTCGGTGCTCATCGAGAGCGTGCTCCGGAATGGCCGTTAAAGAGGTACAGCGAAGCCCCTAGGTTCGGAGCTCTTCCGAGCTATCTCAACGGCCGCACTACTTCACCATCGCCACGAGCTTGCAGACGGTTCGCCAGTTTCGGACGGTCATCGCAACGCCCAGTTTCTTCTCGGCGTTCGCGGCGAGCTTGGATCTCCCTATGCCGTCGGGCGCATGCAGATAAAAAACGCCTCCTGTGAGAACGAATCGTTCGCGATCGCCTTTGATGTCTTCGAGCGCTTCGAGATCTGGATGCTTCGGCGGCGAAGTCAGAAAGTGTACGTGCAGAGTCTTGGGCTCTGATTCGGCTTCGGGGAAAGGATTCGCTCCGACCGCTCTCTCCAACTCCTCTGGCTTCGGCAGGAGTACTCGGGGCTCGAAACCGCGGCCCTTCTTGACCGCGGCCCTGATGCTGTTCGAAAGCAGCGAGGCATCGTCTTCCTCGCTCTTGAAGACCGCGTTACCGCTCTGAATGTAGGTTTGTACGTCCCGAAGGCCTATGCTCTCAAGCATGCCTACAAGTTCCTTCATCGGCAGGATGTTGTTCCCGCCGATGTTGATACCTCTGAAAAGCGCAACGTACGTCTTCACCCGGCCACCCCAACTTTCATCGCCTACGGTCCATAACCAGCGAGACCCAAGCGGACTCGACACCTCCCTGCGCGGGCCCTGAGACAATTCTACGGATGGAAAACAAGCGACCCACCACCCATCTTCCGGATCTTCGGCACCGCTCTTCCCCGTCGGGATCTAGCGACTGAAGACGGCTCTCCGCCATCGTTACCGCACGGATAGCCGGAGATATCAGGGACTCAGGCCGTCCTCCGTCCACGTCCGTCCCGCGGACCGTTGGTTCGGGCCCGTAGAGCCTACCCCGCGCCGCCGTTCACAAAGACGCACGCCCGTTTCGATCGGGGACTGTTGGCGCGCGCACGAGACAAACTCCGGGGATCGAGCGATCCACAGATCGGCTACATCGGCTACACTTGCGCGCGTGTCGAAGGTGCTGCGGGAGAAGGTTCTGGTCGTGGACGGTACGGGTCTGACCCTGATCGTCGAGCGCAAGGGGCGGGTGAAGAACGTCAACGCTCGCCTCAAGGGGTCCGTGCTGCGGGTGAGCGCGCCGCCCGGGATGCGGGAGGAGGACTTGGCCCCCGTCGTCGAGAATCTGGCCCGCAAGCTGTTGCGCCGCGCCCACGCGAGACGGGTAAACGAAGAGGGGGAGGCCCTCGCCCTCGCGCGAAAGGTCGCCGCGCGCTTCCCGTATCCCCCGTCCGTCGGGCGGGTGCTCTTCGTGACGACCCAACGCTCCCGCTGGGGCAGCTACAGCCCGCGCACCGACACCGTCAGGCTGAACGCCGCGTTGAGGAGCATGCCCCGATGGGTCCTCGAGGCCGTGGTCGCGCACGAGCTCGCGCACGCGTTCCACCCGGACCACTCCCCCTCGTTCTGGCGCCTACTGAGGAGCGTCTGCCCCGAGACCGACCGGGCAAAGGCTTTTCTCGCCGGAGTGAGTTGGCTGGCGCATCACTACGGGGAGTTGACGCCCGTCGAGCGGGACCTCCTGGGCATCGAAGGGGCTACGGGCCTGGACGACCGAACCTGCTCTCCGTAGCGGCTCCGAAGCATCCTCACCCAGGGAGTCTCCCCGCCGGGAGTGCGGACCACGTGGGGCGAGCGGGGGATCGGGCCTCGGCCTTTCGAACACGGACCGGAACTCGGACTCGCAATTTGGTGGAGGGCGAGGATAATCTCGTAGAACTATGGGCACGCGAGAAGGACATCCAAAGAGCAGACGACCGGAGGCGTCCGAGGCGATCTTCGCCGCCGACGGGCCTCTGGCCGCGCGCAAGGCGGGGTATCGCCGGCGCCCAGAGCAGGTCGAGCTGGCCCGCGCCGTGGAGCGAACCTTCCGCGAGCGCGGGGTGTTGCTCGCCGATGCTCCGACCGGGACCGGCAAGAGCGCCTCGTATCTGGCCCCCGCGATCCTCCGGGCGCTGCGCGCCGGCGAGAAGGTCCTGGTCTCGACCGCCACGCTCGCCCTCCAGAACCAGCTTCTCGCCGAGGACGTCCCCGTGGTCTCGTCCGCCTCCAGCGCGCTCCTGGGTCAGCCCGAGGAGGAGGGCATCTCGTACGCCGTCATGAAGGGGCGCAGGAACTTCCTGTGCGGACAAAGGCACGAGGACACCCTCAGGGAGGGCACGCTCCTCGATGGGAAGCTCGTCTCGGGCCTCGACCGCTGGGCCGTCGAGACGGAGACCGGGGACAGAGAAGACCTGGACTTCCCGGTACCGGCGTGGGCCTGGCTCGAGATCGCCTCCGACGGGGAGGACTGCGCCCCCAAGGGCTGCCGCTTCCGGGAGGGCTGCTTCTACTACGCCCACAGGGAACGGGCTCAGGACGCGGACCTCGTGATCGTTAACCACGCCCTCCTCATGGCAAACGTCGCCTCCGGGGGCAACATCTTCGACACCGAGGGTCGCCACCTCATAATCGACGAGGCCCACGTTCTCGAGGGCGTCATGTCCGAGGCGCTCGGCGCGAGGGTCTCCTACGGGCGAATCCGCTACGCGATGCGCCAGGCCAAGAAAAAGTCCGAAGGAGCCGCAGCACACGCAGACCGCGCCGAGATGGCCGCGGAGCTCTTCTTCGGCGAGCTCGAAGCGAACAGGACTTTGGGGAGCGAGGGGGCCGCTCCCGCTGCGTACCGGACGCTCAAAGACGCGCTCGTCTCGGTCTCGGAGGCGCTAACCAACGACCCCAAGGAAGAAGCGAACAATCTCACCGGTATGGTCGCGCGCCTCCTTGGAGACCTGCGCTTCTTCTACTCCGAGCCCGAAGACGAGTACGCCTACGCCGTGGTGGAGGGCCGAAGGTCCTTCCGCAAGGGCCGCAAGGGCGGGGTTACGGGGGAGCCCCTGCCCGAGCTCAAGGCCTGGCTCGTGGAGACGGGGGCGGCCTTCCGGGAGGGCCTGCTCCCCCTCTTCGAGGAGGGCGGCGTGGTCTTGACGAGCGCGACGCTCGCGACCGGTTCCGGGGAGAAGCGCTCCTTCTCCTACGCCAGGGACCGGCTCGGCCTCGGAGAGCCCCTCGAGAAGCAAGCAAGGTCCGTCGGGGAGCACCTGGGCTCGGAGGTGTTCGACTACGCCTCGCGGTGCCTCCTGTACGTGGACGAGGGGGAAGGCACATCCGCCGTCGTGCCCAGCAACATCCCGGCGAGGGAGCGCGAGGCCGCAGCGGGCGCCAGGCGTGCCGAGGATCTGGTCAAACTCTCGGGGGGAAGGGCGCTGGTGCTGCTCTCGACGAGCCGGGCGGTCG
>JADDPR010000305.1 GCA_016781775.1 Rubrobacter sp.
CGACGTCTTTTTGGGTGCTGAAGAGGTGTTCGACCATGGCGCGACGGGCGCCGGGGACGTCTCTTGCCTCGATGCTCCCGAGAATGACCTCGTGCCCTTTCACGGCCCGGCGGGCGTTTTCGGGGAGGGAGCCCGTGATCTTGCGGCTCGCCAGGAGGAGGTCGTTTATAGGCTCGTTCATGAGGAGGAAGATGTGGTTTTTCGTGCTGCGGGCGAGCAGGGCGTGGAACTCGGTGTCGGCCTTTGCGTACTCCTCGGGGGAATCGAGCCTCTCGCCCATCCTGTCGTTCGCCTCGCGCATGCCTTCGACGTCCTCCGGCGTCGCCCGCTCGGCGGCGAGCCCCGCGACCTCGACCTCGAGCGCCCGCCGGACCTCCAGAAGCTCCAGCATGGTCTCCGGGCGGCTGCGGAGGTAGAGCTGGAGCGTGTCCCGGACCGCCGGAGACCCGTCTCCCGCTACGACCGCGCCCCGACCGTGCTCTATACGCACCAGCCCTCGACTCTCCAGCGCGTTCAACGCCTCGCGGACCACCGTACGGCTGACGCCCAGGTCCTCGACCAGCTTGCGCTCCGGCGGCAAGCGGTCTCCCATCGCGTATTCGTCGGAGAGCACCATCGTCGCTATGCGTTCGGCGACCTGGTCCCGTAGTTTGACCCGTCGGATGGGGTGCGTCATGCAAAGCATTTTACCAGCGAGGCTTCGCGCACGACCAAGGCAGCCCGCAAGCGCTCGTGCTCCCAGAGCGAGCCCGAACCGGCTCGATGCCCCCTCCGGCCGCTTCATACCCGACCCTGAGCCGGCTACGGGGAGAGAACCGAACCCCGCGTCCTGTGACTCTGCCGAACACGCAGGGAACGGGATGGACCGAGATCTCCGCGGCTATCCTGAGTGCCCCACCAACCGGATGCGACCGTAGGAAGTCCCACTCCAGCTATGGGCTATTTTGTCTTCCGTTTCAGCAACGAGCCGCACACAATGGGTACGGACACGATCGTGTCGCGAAACGGAGGCATCGCGGTTCGCGACGGTTCCTCGCCCCCTGGAGCCCGGTCTTCTCCATTCCCCTATGCGGGTAGTCCGAGCGTCCCCGGGGGGCGAGGATACGCCCGGTTACATGGAGACGCCGAGCAGGCCACGGGTAAACTGGAAACCCACGTTCCCCTGCCCGAAGAGCTTTGGCGTGTAGCGGCGTGAGGCGACCTCGAGGACCGAGTCGAGCATCGTCTCGCTCCAGGAGTCTGGATCCCCGCCCAGAGCGACGTCCAGGTCCTCCCCGAAGCGATCCAGCGTCTTCGCGTGCGAGGAGGCCTGAAGGAGGGGCACCATCCGGTGGGCTTGGAGCGGACGCCCGGAGACGTGCGCCAACATCACCTCGACCCCGGTCGCCCCAAGCCCCGTGGCAGCTTCTATAGGGTCGCTCGTCGGAGACTCCATAACGTGAAAGCCCGGTTCGCGCGCGGCCTGCCCGTAAGCTAGGGTATTGTGCACCCCGCCCTCCCCGACGGTTCCGGACAAGTATGCGGCGGAACCAAGGAGGGGGGATCTCTCGGGGACGACCACCGTGCCGCCCGACCCCACCACGACCGACGTAAGCCTCGCGAGGCTCCCGGCCGCGGGGTCCGACAGCAGGCCAGAGACGTCGAGGCCGAGGCGCAGGTGCTCCAAGCTGACCGTCTCGTACCGGAGGTCGTCCGAGCTTTCGAGCGCCTGCGTGAACCAGTCCTCCACCCTGCGCGTAACCTTCTCGATGCCGCCGTCGAGCTGGACGCTGGCCCAGCCGAAACGCTCCGGCTCGAACCCGGCGTCGGAGAACCGGGCGCGGAAGTAGTCGTTGTGGGTCTTCTCGCAACCGTGTTCGAGGAGGAGACCGAACCTCACCAGGGGATGCGAGAGGTGGCCGAGTACCGTCCGGGAGTAGAGGGCTTCGGAGGACCCTCCGGAGGAGCCGCAACCCTCGGTGTGCGGGAGGGCGACGAAACGCGAGAGCCTGCGGCGGCGATCGTCGCCGGAGCGTTCGTCCAGGAGGGCGGCTATTCGAAGCGCGATCTGCCCGGAGCACAGGCTCGTCGGCATCACGAGCCCGACCTGATCCGCAGCGTAGCCGCGTCCCGTGACGATCGCCTCGAAAGTCCGGTCCGACCGGCGGGCGTCCACCAGCGGCAGCGGCTCGCCGTCCGGAGCGGGGAGGTTGCGGATACGCTCCGGGTCCTCGGCGCCGGTCTGCCGCCAGTTGCGCCAGACCGAGACCTGGGAATGCCCGGCCCTCTCCCCGGCGGTCCGCTCCCCGGAGGCGGCCCGAACCGTCAGGTCGAACATCTCCCGGCCTACCTTCTCGAGCGGCTCGCCGTCGAGGTAGGCCCCGGCGTTCAAGTCCATCTCGGCCTCCAGGAGCTTGTAGCGCCCGGTGGTGGTTACGACCTTGATCGTCGGCACGAAGGGGAAGTTCGTTATGGACCCGTTCCCGGTCGTGAAGAAGACCATGTTGCAGCCGGAAGCGACCTCCCCGGCGACGCTCTCTAGGTCGTTGCCGGGGCTGTCCATAAAGCGGAAGCCCGGCTCCCGAAGGGGCTCGGCGTACTCGATCACGCCTTCCAGACGGACCTCCGGGTCGCGCTTCGTCGCCGCGCCGATGGATTTGATCGAGATGTTGTAGAGACCCCGGTAGTTGTTGCCGCCGGACGGGTTCCCCTCCGCGGTATGCCCGTGCCAGCCCACGCGCTCCTTGAATCGCTCGACCATGCCGAGAAACCCCTTCGCGGTGTCGAGATCCCGGACGCTCTTCAGGACGTACGACTCGGCCCCGATCAACTCGTCCGTCTCGGCCAGGACCGCCGCCCCGCCGTTCCTGATGACCTCCTTCGCCGCCCAGGCGCTCAAAGGATTCGCCGACACCCCAGAGAAAGCGTCCGACCCGCCGCACTGAAGCGCGACCTTCAACTCCGAGAGCGGCTCCTCCGTCCGGCGGGCCGCCCCGACGGTCTCTAGCCAACCCAGCACGGTCTCCTCGGCCGCCTTCAGGTCCAGTCCGAAGCTCCGGCCCAGGCTCATAAAGCAGTGTGGCACGTCCGCCAACGGGTAGCCGTTCTCCTGCATGTAGGAGCGGAGCGCCTCGTTGTTCACGGCCCCGACCCCCTCGTCCACAACGAGCGCCGCCCCAACGTTCGGGTTGACGATAAACCCGCTCAAGGTCCGAAGCAGAAGGTCGAGGTTGTTCGGAGCCTCCTCCTCGCCACCCTCCGTGTGAGAGACGGCGACGACGCCGTCTATATCGCCGTAGCCGTCGGCTGCGTCCCGCAGTTTCCATTCAAGCGCCTTCACGAAGCCGCCGGCGCGGGAGGTGACGCCCACGATCGCCACGTAGTTGCGCGTCCCGACCCCGCGTCCCCCGCCCCTGCGGTACCCGGAGAAGGTGCCCGGCGCGTCGCGGAGCGCCACCTGGGGGCCGGGCCTAAAACCCTCCTCGTCGAGCTCGTATGCTTCGAGGTCCGAGTCCCGGAAGTTCGGCGCCTCTGGAAGGTCGAAGTCCACGTTGCGCTCGTCCAGAGCGGCGAGGATCTTCTCGTTGCACAGGTAGTCGCCGGGTGAGATGTCTACGAGGGCCCTACCGAAAGGCAGGCCCCATGAGAGCAGGTCTCCCCCCTCACGGACAGGCTCCGCGGCGAAGCGGTGCCCTTCGAGAACCGTGTGCGAGAGCCCGAAGCGGGCACCGTCCCTGTCTATGAGGGTTCCCGCTTCGAGGCGTTCGGTAGCAATCGCGGCGTTGTCTCCGGGGGCGGGAAGCTTGGCTACCCTGTCAAAGTTCCTCGCTCCGTTCGTCAAAGGATTTCGTCGCCTCCGATCGGGACCCCGGAGGACGGGACCTTCCACCCCGCGCCCTCCGTCGTTTGACACACTACTGCCGGAAGACGTTCACCGCCATGTAGATGCCGATGGTCCTCACCACGAGCAGGGCAGCGAACAGGCCGCTGCCGCGGAATCGAACCCGACCCCAGACGCTTAGGGCCCTCCCCCACCCCTTCGGCGGCCCCTTTATCCCCTCTGGCGTAAGGTGATACGAATCGTCCCCATCGACCACCATACCCGGTTGTCCCCCCGACCCTCTCTACCGTCTCCGCTTTGCCTCTCCCTCCCTACTCCCGAAGCTGCCCTCTTCTCCTCGAAACACCGACCTCTTACCACTGGTTATTATCATATCATTATACCAATTTACGGTTCAATCCATGGTCGGAGGGTAACGGAGGAGTGTAACTAGCCGTGCCGCCCGCCTGCGAGCCAAGCGCCCAGCCCTGAGGTAAGCGCTGCAACAAGGAGGGCCATCGGCAGCGCCCAAAACGTCTCCAACCCGAACGGCAGCATCGAGAACGCGA
>JADDPR010000433.1 GCA_016781775.1 Rubrobacter sp.
CTGCTGCTCCTGATCGAGGCCTTCACCTCCGCCTCCAGGTCGCGCTGAGGTGCGGACGAACGGCCGCCCGTCGAAAGGAGAATCGCCTGTGGCGAATCTCCGAGATGGGCGGCACGCTGAAGGGCGTCCGGGCCAACATCCGCATCATCTCAACGACCCTCCGCTACCCCCGCTGGGGGCTGCGGGAGGGCGCCTCTCGGCCCGCGGAGGCGAGAGCGAGCCTGTGAGCCGAGCACTCTACGTCGTCGCCAAGGC
Organism: Rubrobacter sp.; assembly: GCA_016781775.1. Classification (GTDB taxonomy): domain Bacteria; phylum Actinomycetota; class Rubrobacteria; order Rubrobacterales; family Rubrobacteraceae; genus Rubrobacter_F. The sequence continues at coordinate 256 of JADDPR010000433.1, forward strand.
CCCCCGGGCCGGCTTCGCGAAGACCCGGCTCGGGCGGGTCATCGGCGACGAGAAGGCGATCGTCCTCTACAAGGCTTTCCTGCGCGATCTGGCCGCGCGCTTCTCGAAGGCCCCTTTCGCGCTCGGCTGGTACGTCACGCCGCCCGACGCCTGGCCGGAGTTCGCCCCGCTTGTCGGCGGGCGCGGACGGGTCCTCTTTCAGGGGGAGGGCGACCTGACCGAGCGGCAAGAGGAGCTGTTCCGGGGGGCACGGGGAAGGGGGGAGGAGCGCGTCGTCCTGATCGGCTCCGACTCGCCCCAACTGACCGTGGAGGTCGTGGAGCAGGCCTTCCGGGCACTGGACCGGCGAGACCTCGTCTTCGTACCGACCCACGACGGCGGTTACTGCCTTATCGGCATGCGCGGATTCCACGACGTTCTGCGGGGGATCGAGATGAGCACGGGCACGGAGCTGGATGGCGTCCTCGCCGCGGCCCGGCTCCGCGGACTCTCGGTGAAACTGATGGAGGCGACCTTCGACGTGGACCTCGCCGAAGATTTGGAGCGCTTGAGGAAGATCGTCCCCTACCGGCCCGACCTCGGCGCAACGGGGGACGCCCTCCAGCTCCTCGGGCTAATGGGGGAGGCGCCCTCTACGGACATCGAGGAGGGCCCGGAAAGAGAGTAGGAATCACCGGGTCCGCGCCGACGCGGGGCCGGTCTGCCGTAGCAGAGAGCCGAAAGGAGCGCGAGCGCATGACGAGTACGAGCCCCACGGAGGGTATCCACCCCTCCTCCCGCGCAGAGAGGACCCTCCTCATCGCGGCGATCGCGATCGCCAGCATCGGGCTCGGGTACCTC
>JADDPR010000222.1:0-643 GCA_016781775.1 Rubrobacter sp.
AGGCCTCTTCTCACGTCTCTAAACCCCTTCCGTAAGTAGTTGGTGTTGCCGCCCCGCGCCCGGCTCGCCGGGTTCGGACCCGTCGCTTCGGCGCCCGCTCAGCACTCGCCGGTGACCTCGCACGCCTCGACGTGCTCGCGGTTGTCGGCGAGCAGCTCCTCGCCGAGCCTCAGGATCCCTAAGACCCGCTCGTCGGCTATCGCGTAGCGGAGTTGGAGGTCTTGCCCTACGGGATGCCCGTAACCCTTAGTTTTTGGGGCCTCCGGCCCGGTGGGATACCGACGGAAGCGCGCTAGAAAAGCTGGTTCTCGCCCATAAAGACCCCGCTGACCGACTCGTCCGAGAAGACGTTGCGGATGGTGCTCGCGAGGATCGGGGCTATCGTCAGGACCCGTATCTTGTCCTGCGGCTCGCCGGGCTTCAAAGGCAGGGTGTCCGTGACGACGACCTCCTTGAGGTTGGAGGCCTGGATTCTCTCGTACGCGGGGCCCGAGAAGACGGGGTGGGTCGCCGCCGCGTACGCCTTCGTGGCCCCCTCCCGTTCGATCAGGCGCTCCGCCGCGTTCACGAGCGTGCCCGCCGTGTCTATGATGTCGTCGACGAGGATCACGCGCTTGCCCCTCACGTCGCCGATGACGTGCGT
>JADDPR010000222.1:728-4299 GCA_016781775.1 Rubrobacter sp.
TTCACCTCGCCGGTATCCGGGGCGACGACCACCGCGTCGTCGGCGTCCTTGAAGCCCTGCCCGATAAAGTGGTCCACAAAGGTATGCATGGCGGTAAGGTGGTCGACCGGGAAGGAGAAGAAGCCCTCGATCTGGCCGACGTGCAGGTCCATCGTCATCACGCGGTCGGCGCCCGCTACCTGGATCATGTTCGCCACGAGCCGCGCCGTTATGGGCTCGCGGGGCTTCGTCTTGCGGTCCTGGCGCGAGTAGGCGAACCAGGGGATGACCGCGACGATGCGCTCGGCCGACGCCCTCCTGGCGGCGTCGATCATGGTCAGAAGCTGCATGAGGTGCCTGTTTACCGGCAGGGCCAACGACTGCACGATAAACACGTCGGCGCCCCGGATGCTCTCCTTGTAGCGGGCGTAGACCTCGCCGCCGGAGAACTGCCTCAGCTCGACCTCGCCCATCGGGACTTCCAGCCGGTCGGCGATCCTCTCCGCAAGCTCAGGATACCCCCATCCCGAGAAGAGCACGAGCCGCTTCTCCGCCGACATCTCCAGGTGGCCGTTCTGCATCACGCGCGCTTGCCCTCCGTCTCGGTCCCGTCGACTCGTCCGTTGCCCTTATTTGTACCTTTTTTTACCCTTTTGGGGGCGCTGCGTATCGCGGGCTGGCGTCGTGGGGGAAAGCGCGAGGACCGGGGCGACCGCCCGGATCGAAACGCGTTGAAAAAGAAGGTCGGAAAAATACAATGGCCCCACGTGAAAAGCGACGAGATACGACGGCGATTCCTGGAGTTCTTCCGGGAGCGGGGCCACCGCCTCTTCCCGAGCTCCTCGCTCGTCCCGCACAACGACCCGACGGTCCTCCTCACCACCGCCGGGATGCAGCAGTTCATAAACTACTTTACCGGGCAGGAGAGGCCGCCGGCGCCAAGGGCCACGAGCGTGCAGAAGTGCTTCCGCACGGTGGACCTCGAGGACGTCGGCGACCCGACGCACCTCACCTTCTTCGAGATGCTCGGCAACTTCTCCTTCGGCGACTACTTCAAGAAGGAAGCGATCGAGTACGCCTGGGCGTTCCTCACGGAGGAGCTCGGGCTGCCGCCGGAGAAGCTGTGGGTCACCATCTTCGAGGGCGACGAGGATGCCCCCGAAGACCTCGAGGCGAAGGAACATTGGATGCGCGTCGGGGTACCCGAGAGCCGCATCTTCGGCCTCCCCAAGAGCGAGAACTGGTGGGGCCCGCCCGGTGAGAGTGGTCCCAGCGGCCCCTGCTCGGAGGTCTACTTCGACTACGGCGAGGACCTCGCCAAGGGCGACCCGGCCGAGGACCCGAGGTACGGCCCCGGTGGGGAGGAGGGCGACCCGCGCTTTATCGAGATCTGGAACCTCGTCTTCAACCAGTACGAGCAGTCTCGGAGCAGGGCCCTCACCCCCCTCTCCCAAAGAGGGGTGGACACCGGCATGGGCCTCGAACGGACCGCCGCCGTCGTCCAGGGCGTACGAAGCGTCTACGAGACCGACCTCTACGAGCCGATCTTCGAGAAGATCCGGCAGTACACCGACGTACGCTTCGGGGCGTCCGAGGCGACCGACCGCGCGCTGTACATCCTCGCCGACCACTCCCGCGGCATGGCCTTCCTCATCGCCGACGGCGTCCGTCCCGGCAACCAGCGCCGCGAGTACGTCCTTCGCCGCGTGATCCGGCGGGCGACGCGGGAGGCCTACTCGCGGCTCGGGATGAGCGCGGAGGACGTCGCGTCGCTCGCCGAGGTCGTGGTGGATTACATGGGCCCCCATTACCCCGAGTTGACGAGGGCCCGCGAGAAGATTCGGCGGGTGGTCACGACGGAGGCGGCGCGCTTCGTCGAGATCTACGAATCGGGGATGGAGCTCCTCGAGTCGGAGCTGTCGCGTTTCGAGGGGGGGCACCTCCCGGGGGACGTGGCCTTTACGCTTCACGACACCTACGGCTTCCCGGTCGAGATAACGCGCGAGGTCCTCGCGGAGAGGGGCATCCCGCTGGACGAGGCGGGCTTCGAGAAGGCGATGGAGGCCCAGCGCGTGCGCGCGAGGGAAGCGGCACGGGGCTACGACCGGGTGGTCGCAGCCTTCCGGGACCGAAAGATCGAGAGCCGCTTCGTGGGCTACGAACGCGAGCAGATCGAGACCAGGATAGTGGCCATCGAGCCCGTGCCCGACGCTCGGGACGAGGTGTACGTCGTCCTGGCGGAGAACCCGTTCTACGCCACCGGCGGCGGGCAGGTCGCCGACGAGGGTTGGATCACGCTCGAGAACGGCCAGCTCGAGGTCTTCGACGTCGTCCCCGCCGGGGACTACCAGGTGCTGCGCGCCCGTCCCGCCGAGGGGCAGTCGGTGGAGACGCGGGCGGGCGAGCGGGTCACCGCCTTCATCAACCGGGTGAGGCGCCAGCAGATCGAGGCGAACCACACCGCCACCCACGTCCTCCACTGGGCGCTCAGGGCGGTGTTGGGCAAAGAGGTCGTGCAGGCCGGAAGCTACGTCGGCCCCGACAGGCTCCGCTTCGACTACCGCTACGCCGGCAAGGTCGGCGAGGACGAGCTCAGGCGCGTGCAGGAGCTGTGCCTGCTCAAGATCACCGAGAACCAGCCGGTGCGCTACTACACGACGACGATCGAGGAGGCCCGCAACCTCGGGGCGATGATGCTCTTCGGGGAGAAGTACGGCGACCTCGTGCGCGTGGTGGAGATAGACGGCTTCTCGCGCGAGCTCTGCGGGGGGACCCACGTGCGCGGGACGGCCGAGGTAGGGGCGTTCAAGATAATCTCCAACAGAAAGCACGGGGCCGACCTCTACCGCATCGAGGCGATAACCGGCCGCGAGGCGCTCCTCTACCTCGTAAAAGCCGCCGAGGAGGCCGAGGAAGTTTCCCAGATGCTACGGGTGGAGGTCGAAGGCCTGCGGGGGGCCGTCGGCAGCCTACGCGAGGAGTTGCGCGAAGCCCGCGAAGCCGCCCGACGGCGGGCGCTCGAGGAGGGGCTGGAGGAGGTCGGCTCGCTCGTCGAGAGCGCCGAGAAGGTCGACGGGGCCAAGGTCGTCACCGGGCAGGTCGCGGCAGCCGACGTCGCGGGCTTGAGGCAACTCTCCGACGACGTCAAGAACAGGCTCGGGGGGCCCTCGGCGGTGATCCTGGCCGCCGCCCTCGACGGCAAGGCGGTCCTGGTGGCGAACCTCCACCCCGAGGTCTCCAAGAAGGTGCCCGCCGGGGAGATCGCCAAGGAGTCCTCGGGCGTGCTCGGCGGCGGCGGGGGTGGCGGTCCCACGATGGCCCAGGCCGGGGGCGGCAACCCCTCTGCCATCCCCGGCGCCCTCCGGAAGGCCAGGGAAGTCCTGAGCGAAAGGCTCACGGAGAAAGGGCTACCCGAAGGACGCGGGGCTTCGTCCTAGGCCAGCTCGTCCGTCGGGGGTCGCGGAGCGCCACCCCAGCGGACCGCAGGGACCGGCGCGAAGGATCCGTAGTCGCGGTTCGTGTTCGGGTTCCTAAGGCGGCGGGGACGAGGTCGACCAAGGACGGCCCCCTACGTGGCGCGATCGGGGCCCGG
>JADDPR010000064.1 GCA_016781775.1 Rubrobacter sp.
GGCCTCGCTGCCGTTGAAGTCCGAGATCGTGAGCGCGGAGCCTTTCCTCGCCGAGCTGGCCGGACGCGTGGAGGTCCTGGTGCGCGAGCGGGGCGCGAAGCCCCGGGTCAAGAGCCTTAAAGGCAAGGGCCGGCTGCGGATCGATCCGCGCCAGATCGAGCAGGCCGTCCTTGTCCTCGCGGACAACGCCGCGAAGTACGGCCCTCCGGGAGGAACGGTGGCCCTTTCCTCGACCACGGGCTCCGGCGAGCTCTGCATCCAGGTCGCCGACGAAGGACCGGGCATCCCTGAGGAGGAGCTAGCCCACGTCTTCGAGCGCTTCTACCGCGTGGACAAGGCCCGCAGCCGTAAGCAGGGCGGCATGGGCCTCGGGCTCCCCATTGCCAAAACCATCGTCGAGGCGCACGGGGGACGCATCGAGGCGCAGAGCCGCGTGGACGAAGGCACCAGGATGAGGATCTTTCTGCCACTCGCTGCCGACCTTCCGACGGCCGATCCTCACCTCCTACGGGTCGCCGGCGACGGAGATTAGAGACCGGCGCCCAACCATACCCTCATCTCCGGAAGGGCAAAGTACGCGTGCTACGGAAGCTTTGGGTGAGAGCCTTCTGACCGCTCGAAAACCCCCGTCTAACACTCCCCGACAACAATAATCCTCGCAAGTAAATTGCTTCCGAAAGGGGAGACCGAGCATGCGGGTCCGGAGATGGAGCGGCGGGAAGGCGTTCGCCTGGTTGATGTCCCTGATAGTCCTCATCTTTATGGCGTCGGCCCGCGGTTAGACGAGCACGGCCCGGAAGTACAATGCGGAAGATCCCCCGCTCACCAACGCCCCCGAGGAGGACGCCCGCGCCGAAGATCGGGGCGATGACCTGGCTTACGACCAGAGCGAGGATCAAGCGGACGCCCAGGCCAACGATCAAAGCGACGACAAAGGCTAGCTGGAAGCGTCCACAAACAGATTCGACAACCGGGTTATCGAACCCGGCCGTCGCTCCCCTCGGGCTAGACGCCCTCGGGGGCCTCGCTGGCGGCCTCTTCTATCTTGCTGCGGTAGACGTCTTGTTCCTTCGTCCCTATCGCCGCGCTCGTCGCGATCGTACCGTTGAACAGGAAGGCCGTCTGCCTCAGGGAGGCTTCGAGGTCGAAGGGGTCGAGGGCGGAGACAGCGTCCTTCGGGATGACGACGTCGTACCAGCGAAGGCCCGCGCTCGCGGCGGTGTAATGGACGCAGATGTTGGCGACCGTGCCGCAGATGACGAGCGTGTCCACCCCCCAGATACGCAGGAAGTGGTCCAGGTGCGTGCCGTAGAAAGCGTCGTAGCGGACCTTACGGATTACGGCCTCGTCCTCCCGGGGGGCGAGCTCTTCGACTATGTTCCATCCCCAGGTACCCTCCCGGGCGTGCTCCGGCCAAATTCTCCACTCCGGGTCGCCGTCCGTATGCGTATCCTGCGAGTAGACGACCTTCATCCCGCTCCCCCGCGCGAGCTCCAGGAGGCTGCGTATGCGTGGGATCGTGGCCTCCGCGTCGGGCACCACAAGCGTGCCGCCCTCCTTCACGAAGTCGTTCTGCATATCTATGACGACGAGCGCCGTGCGTGCGGGGTCCACCCGCACCTCGTCATGCACCTCGTACTCTGGCACCTCTACTACGCGCGGCATAGAACCTCCCGAAGAGTCCCGTAGCGAGCCGCCATTCTACCGCTCGCTACGGGCTGAGCCCAGGAGTTACCCCTTGCTCGAGCGCTCCAGCACGAAGACGTCGAGACCGGCGTAGTAGCCCCTCGCAGCCGGGTTCTTGCCGATGACCGTCAGCGTCATCTCGTGCCGCCCCTTCCTGAGACCGATGCCGCCCAGGGCCACGGATCCAGTACGCTTCACCGTCGGGCCGTACCCGTCGAACACGCCCCCGAGCTGCTCGCGGTCGACGGCAAGCGTGTAGGAGCCGTAGTCCGGCGCCTGCGTCAGAAACGCGGAGACGTCGTAGGAGCCGCCGGCCGGGACGTTGAAGGCGACGGTGAATGTGTCGCCGGGTTCCTCTTGGAGAGAAAGAAGAGTTGCGCGTCGCCGGACCACACGATCCCGCAGCAGTTGCCCTGCGCCCTCAGGGACGCCGTCGCCGACTCGTCCTCCAGGAGCGCATCCGCCTCGTAGATCAGCGTCCCCCCGGAAGCCGGGGCCGCGTCGGCGACCCCGGCTTGGAAGATCAACGCCACCGCGACGAGCGCGAGCACCAGCGCGGCGAGGAGGGCGATGCTCCTCCCCTTCCGATTCGTCTTTCCGACCATGCCTAACGCCTCCGCCGCTTGCGCTCCCCTTTCTCGGCGGCCTCCTCCTGGGCCTCGATCCTGCTCGCCTCGACCTCGGGCGAGACGCGCGCCGCGTTCGCGACCCGGTTGGTGTCCGCGGTCTGGAGGCGCGGGTTGCCGTTCTCGACGACAAACGAGGCCCGCGTCGTGACCGGGGAACCGGGCTGCTTGACGTAGGCGAGCACCCGGTAGTCGGCCCGCCACTCCTCCGGGGTGAGGCTGCAGCGGACGTAGCCGCGATAGTTGTTGAAGAACTCGATGTGCGGGTTCTCCTCCAGGACCTGCGCGGTGTCGGCCCGGACGTCGGAGCCGTCCCCGCCCGAGGTTATGGACGTCCCTACGCACTCGACGTCGACCGGTCGCGAGTTAAGATCGTCGAAGTCGGTGAGGATCTCGTTCGCCCAACTCGCGTGCACGTCGCCCGTAAGGACGACCGGGTTCTTCTGCGGGCCCTGGGCGGCGAGGAAGTCGATGATCCTGTTCTGGGAGCCGCCGTAACCGTCCCAGGCGTCCATGCTGAACCTCTTGCCGTCGCCGAAGTCGAAGTCGCGCTGGGCGAAGAAGACCTGCTGGGCGAGGACGTTCCAGCGTGCCCGGGAGGCGGAGATCCCGTCGAGGAGCCACCTCTCCTGCTCGGCGCCGGTCAGGGTACGGTTGGGGTCCTCGGACTGGGCGCTCGGCGGTTTGGCGCCGTCGCCGTTGGCCTGGTCGTCGCGGTACTGGCGCGTGTCGAGGACGTTGAACTCCGCGAGGTTCCCGTAGGAGATGCGCCGGTAGAGGAGCATGTCCGGACCCTGGGGGATCGAAGCTCTCCGGAGCGGCATGTGCTCGTAGTAGGCTTGGCAGGCCGCCGCCCGGCGGCGTATAAACGCGGCGACGGACTGGTTCCGCTCGGGGATCTCGTCGGCGTAGTTGTTCTCGACCTCGTGGTCGTCCCAGGTGACGACCCACGGGAACGCGGCGTGGGCGGCCTGAAGGTCCTCGTCGGTCCGGTACTGGGCGTGGCGGCGCCGGTAGCCGGGGAGCGTCGTGATCTCCGGCCCAACGTGCGCCCGGACGTTCCCGCCGGGGGCGACGTACTCGTTCGGGCCGTACTCGTAGATGTAGTCCCCGAGGTGGACGACGAGGTCGAGGTCCTCCTCGCTCATCCTGCGATACGCCGTGAAGTAGCCGTGCTCGTACTGCTGGCAGGAGGCGAAGGCGAAGCTCATCCCCGCGATGGATGCCCCCGCCGCGGGCGTCGTCTTCGTCCTGCCGGCGGGGCTCAGCTCCGGCCCCGCCTTGAAGCGGTAGTGGTACTCGCTCGCCGGGTTCAGCCCCCGACCTCGACGTGCACCGAGTGGGCAAGCTCGGGACGGGCGAACTCGGTCCCCTCACGGACGACGCTCGCGAAGCCCTCGTCGTTTGCGACCTGCCACTGTACCGGGACCTTCTTGTCCGGCATCCCGCCGCCGTTCGAGGGGTCGGGGGCGAGTCGTGTCCACAGGACCACGCCGTCGGGCGCCGGGTCCCCGGAGGCGACGCTGAGCTTGAACGGGTAGTCCGAGAAGCGGGGCGCCGCCCAGGCCCTCTCGGTGAACGGCCCGAAGCCCAGAATCAGGGCCGCAGCGCTCGCCCCGGAGAGCTTCACGAACGTCCTCCGGTCGATCTCGCCCATGCGAGAGACCGCCTCCACCCGACGATGCTCCCAGTTTCCGCTGATGCCCATCCGTCTACCCCCACCAGCTAGCCTCTTTCGACGGCATGAGGGTAACAAGAAGCCTATAGATCTTTGTTTCAGGGCGGTGAACTCCCGTTGAAGAGTGGGTTAAACCTTTCGGGCTCTCCTACTTGCCGCGGCGCAGGATCGGGAGCACCTCGCCGACGACGAGCGCCGAGAGGATCATGGAGGCCCCGAAGATCTGGACGGCGACGAGCCTGTCCCCCGCGATCCAGTACCCGAAGAGGGCGGCGAAGAGGGGCTCCATCGTGAGGATCACGGCGGTCCGCGCCGCCGGCATCCGCTGCTGGACGAAGGTCTGCACCCAGAAGGCCCCGGCCGATGCGACGAGGCCCGTGACGAGCAGCGGCACCCAGACCTCTCGCGGCGGCGGGGTGACGGGCTCGAAGAAGGGCCAGAACAGGGCGAAGACGAGCGCCATCGCGAAGATCTGGGCGAACGCGAGCCCGCCCGCGTCGTGCGAAGGAGCGTAGCGGGAGAGGAGCGCTATGTGGACCCCCAGAGCACCCGCGCACAGGATCGTAAGGACGTCCCCCCAGTTTGCCCCGTCCGGTCCGCCGCCTGCGAGGAGAACCATCCCGAGGAGGCTCAGGGCCACCGCGATCAGGACCTGCCGCGAGGGTTCGGCCCCGAAGAACACGCGGTCCGCAAGGGGAGCGAAGACGACGAAGAGGCCGGTGATGAGCCCCGAGTTCGTCGGGGTCGTAAAGAGGAGGCCCATGGTCTGGAACAGGTAGCCAGCGGCGAGGACGAGGCCTATAAGCCCGCCCACGACGAGCGTCCGGGGTGGGGCCTTGCGCGCGAGGGGGGCCATCGCCACGGCGGCGAGGGCGAAGCGGGCGGCCAGAAACGGGAGCACCCCGTAGAACTCTACCGCGTCTCCGACCACGACGAAGGTCCAGCCCCACACGGCGGTTACCCCCACCAGGAGGCACGAGTAGAGGAGCCTGAAGAAGCCGCCGTCCGCCGCCACCATACGGGCCCCATTCTAGGTTAAATGCTAGTGTACGGGGAAATGATGCTTCGGCTGGATCGGCGCAAGATCGGGGAGGAGACGGGGATGAAACAGTATCGTACGAGCGGCGGGCCCATGGCACACGGGGAGAGCGGGTCGGGGTCGAAGGATCCTCTGGTCTTGCTGCACGCTTTTCCTCTCAACCACCGCATGTGGGCCCCGCAGGTGCGGGCGCTGAGCGGCGAGCGCCGGGTCATCACCCCGGATTACCCCGGCTTCGGCCGGTCTCCGCGCCCTTGCGCCCAGCCCGACGTGCGCCATTACGCCGAAGGGGTGCGGGAGCTGCTCGACGCCCTGCACCTCGAGCGCGTGGCCCTTGGAGGCCTCTCGATGGGCGGCTACGTCGCCTTTGCGTGCCTCAGGCTCTTTCCGGAACGCATCAGCTCGCTCGTCCTCGCCAACACCCGTCCCGACCCGGACACAGAGGAGGCAAGGGAGACCAGGCGCGAGCTCGCGCGCCAGGTCACCGAGGAGGGCGTCGAGATCCTCCCCGATCTTCAGATGGGACGGCTCCTCTCCAGGGCAACGCTCGACGGCAAACCCGACGTCGTAGAGGATGTGCGGAGCATGATCCTCGAGAGCTCCCCCGACGGCGTCGTCGCGGCGCTCGGGGCGTTGCGGGACCGCCCGGACTCCACGGAAGAGCTCGGCGAGATAGAGGTGCCGACCCTCGTCGTGGGGGGTCAGGAGGACGCCATCTCAACCCCGGAGGTGATGGAGGCGATGGCTGCCAAGATCCCCGACAGCCGCTACGTCACCCTCCCGAACGCCGGCCACCTCTCGAACCTCGAAGCCCCGGAGGAGTTCAACGCCGCCCTTGCGGGCTTCCTTGCCAGGGTCTGGGCAGGGTAAGGGGGAGGGGACTGTTCCCCCGACCCCTCGTTAGGGTAGAATCTCGTCCCGTGGTGAAGATCCTTCACACCTCGGACCTGCACTTCGGCCGCCCGGCGGTCGCGACGCAGCTCGATTCCTTGAGAAGCTCCATCGCGGAGATCGAACCGGACGCCGTCGCGGTCTCCGGAGACCTCACGCAGCGATGCTCAACCTGGGAGTTCTTGAAGGCCCGGGCCTACCTCGACTCCGTCCGGGAGATCGCGCCGGTCATCGTCATCCCCGGCAACCACGACGTCCGCTGGCTCGGCGCCGTCGCCCGCCAACTGGGGGCCGTGGGCCTCGTCGGGCGGAGCGCCCACGACTTCAAGTACTCCAAATACATGCGGCACATCTCCCCCGAGTTGAACCCCTCCCTGGAGGTGCCGGGGGCCGTCGTCGCCGCGTGCAACACGGCGCACGGCATCGCGCGCGGCTCTCTGACGCGTCGCTTCAGGGACTTGGGCGTCATCGGTCACGTCAACAAGCGCGACCTCAAAAAGGTCGAGGAAGCCTTCTCCAAGGCGGCCCCCGACGCGGCCCGCGTCGTCATGATCCACCACAACCCCATCAAGGGCGAGACCTCCGGGCGCCACGGGCTCGCCAACACCAAACAGGCCCTCCAGGAGTTCAAGAGGCTGGGGGCCGAGCTGGTCCTGTGCGGACACGACCATCAGGAGGCCGTCCACACCGTCCAGGAGTACGCGCCGGGGCTCGTGATCTCGACCGCCGGCACCATCTCCAACCGCCTGCGCGCCGGGAGGCCCTCGAGCTTCAACCTCGTCACCATAGACGAGCATGAGCTTCGCATCACCACCTACGCCTGGCAGCACCCCGACGGCTTCGCCCCCGCCCGCGAGCACTCCTTCCCCCGCTCCGCCGCCTCCCGCTCCGCGTAGAACCCCGTGCGCGAGCACGCCACGGAACGCCCGTAGCGCGGGGTATAATCCCCCCGCAAAGCTTCCAGGAGAAGGGGTAGAAAGCATGTGGAGCAGGCTGACCCGTGGCGGCGACGGTCTCCCCCGCGAGAAGGTGGATGCCGTAGTACGCCTCATAGACAAGTACCTGGGCGAAGAAGCCCAGCTCCGTAACCTCCAGTCCGACAAGCAGACGATCCACCCGAGGGACCTCCCGCCCCAGAAGCGCGCGGCCCTTATAGACGAGATCTTCGAGATTCTCAAAGACACGCGCAAGTAATATCGGGTGCGGGCAAGGTTCTACAACCTCGTATCGGGGAGTGGGGCCGACCGGCACCTCCCACCTCGCCACCCCGTCCGACGGTGACCTGCACGGTCGGACCATTGTAGCCCTCTCTACCTCGCCGTCTTGGGGTTGCGCACGAGGGAGGTCCACCACAAGCGCCTCGTAACGCTCCCGAACGACGGGCGAGCCGAGCAGGGGACGGGTGAGCGCCCCGACCTTCAGGACGCAGCCCTCGTCGCGCAACTCTTCGCCGAGCCCGTGGAGGTGGGCAATCCCGGTCTGCGACACCTCCCACGTCTTCATCCGCAGGGGTAAACCGTGCCCTCTCGTTGGAAGCCTCGCCTCCGAACCGTACCTGCTCCGGAAACCTCGGCGTCATCGACGGAACTCGCCACCTCGTACCCGGACACACAAATACTCACCTCACGCTTCTCTTTCCCCGCACGACCCCGCCTGAAAGGAGCCTCTACGCATCCTCTTGTTTCACCCATCGAACGGCTTCGAACTACCACACGGTGCATTCGCATGCGTACCGCCTGGAAAAATGCATTAGGATGATGCCATGCCGGGAGAGGCTCGCGCCGCAGGAACCAAGTCCAGCTTTCCTTGTGGGGTAGAAGCTTGTGAAAACATCGTTTATTGGGGGTTTTTACCGTCATAGTACGCTAGAAGCGCAGCAGCCCGGCGTCCGGCGCTCCGGCGTCGCGATCGCGCCCAGTGGGGGCTGCGCGGGAGTGGTTTTAGGAGTATAAAGCAGAGCGTAATAGGACCCACCGGGGAAAGGAGGGCATTGATGCCAGTACGCGAGAGACGATTCGGGGACGACCAACCTTTGTTCAAGGCGGTCGGCGAGCAGCAGCTGCTGATAAGACCGGCCGGCCCAGAGCAAGCGGAGACCGCGCAGGCGACGGATCAGGAGGCGCCCCGTGAAGCCACGCAAGGACAATCGGCTCCTCAAACGCAGGAGACCGGCCAGGGGGAGAAGGGCCCGATAGCCGGGGCGCTCGACAGGGCCGAGGCTAACAACTGGGTGTACGGCTCCGTAGCGAACATGCTGCGCCAGACGGGTCTGATCGCCAAGGCAGACAAGCTCCTGAGCAAGTCGAGCGGCAGGTAGATCCACCTAACCGGGAGAGGCGGCTCGGCCTCCCCCGCAGATGAGAAGGAGGAGGCCGGGTTCTCAGAATCCGGCCTCCTCCTTCGCTGAGGGCGGTGTTTACCGCGCCAGCTCGTAACCCCTAGAACCTCAGGCGCACCTCCAGCTCGCCGCGCGCGCCGGATCGTGCGAAGCTCGCGGACGACGAGGATTTGCCGCCGCCTCTCAGCAACCGGAGCAAGAGGACCAGGGCGACGGCGCCGGCCACCAGGGGCACCAGCGGCTTGACGCGCTCCATGATCGCGCCGCGGCTCACCTCGCCGAGGTCTAGGGCCTCTACCCCTCCTTGCTGGCCACCGCCCCCCTGCTGAGCCGACTCGGGCTGGGGCTGACCCTGACCGGACGAGCCGTTTGTGGAGGGCTGCACGCCCGACAGGTCCGCCCCGCTTGAGGCGCCTCCGTTCTGGATCTCCTGCTCAAGGCAGTCGGCGAAGCGCTGGAGCAGCTTCTCCGACACCTGCTGCTGGATGCCCCGGCCGAACTGCGCGGCGCGGCCGGTAATCTGCATGTCGGTCTCGACCTGCACCCGGGTGCTGCCGTTGCCCTCGTCGTGCAGCGTGGAGATGATAGTGGCCGAAGCCGTCCCCTGACCCCGGGCGTCCTTGCCGTCCGCCCTCAGAACCGCCCGGTGAGCGGACTCGTCGGCCTCCTGGATCTTCACCGTGCCGCTGTACTGCTGGGTGACGGGGCCCAGCTTTACCTTCATCGCCCCGTCGTACTCGCGCTCGCCCGTCTCCTCCGTCAGGGAGGCCCCCGGCAGACACGGCGTTATCCTCTCCAGATCCAGCAACACGTTCCAGACGTCTCCTACGGGAACGTTGACCGTAAACTCGTTGTTTAGCTTCATCGGTTCCTCCTTTGACCGATTGCCCCGCCGCGCCCGGGAGCGGTTAACTCCTCTTCGAGGCGCCGCAGGTCGTCCACAGTATCCACGTCGGCCGGGTCCGCTACGTCATCGCAAGGCACCTCCGTTACCAGTTCGGGGTGACGCGCAAGGACGGCCCTTGCCCCTCGATCCCCCGACATCTCGCGCTCCAGGAGCGGCCAGACCTCCCTGGCGAAGAGCGCCGGGTTGCGCTGCTCCCCGTCGTAGGTCGCCACTGCTACCCGCGCCCCATCCTCGAAGGCCTCGACAAGACGTCTTACGGCCCCAGCCCCCACGAGCGGCTGGTCCGCCAGGGCGACCACCGCGGCACGAGACTCCGGCGAGCAGGCCCCGAGACCCGCGCGCACGGAGGTTGACATCCCCTCCGCCCATCCCCGGTTTTCGACCATACGGGCTCCGTATGCGGTGCTTGCGCTGCGCAACCTTTCCCCTTCGGTTCCGACCACGATGATTGTCTCATCCACCGGTGCCCCGCGCAGCCCTTCCAGAGTAGCCTCGATCAGGGGCCGCCCCCCGAAGCTCGCGAGAAGCTTGCCGCCCCCGAAACGGCTCCCCGCGCCGGCGGCGAGCACGATGGCCGATACCCCGCTCACCGCGAGTCCCGGGCCGCCCCCGCCGCGTCTTTGCGGGCGTCCTGCGCGTCCGGCGAAGGGGCCACGTCCGGCGCGGACTCGTGGATCGGACCGGACCGTTCCGCGAGCCGACCGCCCGCGTGCCCCGTGCGGAACGCGATAATCTCCGCCGCGATCGCAACGGCCGTTTCCTCCGGGGTGCGGGACCCTATGTCCAACCCTATCGGGCTGCTGATGCGTTTCAGCGCCTCGTCCGAGATCCCCTCCTCCTTGAGGCGCGCCGTCCGGTTGTTGTGCGTCCGGCGGCTCCCCATCGCCCCGATGTACCCGGCCTCCGTCTCCAGCGCCGCCTTCAAGACCGGCACGTCGAACTTCGGGTCGTGCGTGAGAACGCAGATTACGCTCCGGCGATCCACCTCGGCCGTCTCGAGAAACTCGTCGGGCCACGCGACGACGACCTCGTCGGCGGACGGGAAGCGCTCGCGCGTGGCGAAGACGGCCCGAGCGTCGCAGACGATCACGCGGTAGCCCAGAAACTTCCCGACCCTGGCGACGGCGGAGGCGAAATCTATGGCCCCGAAGACGTACATCTTGGGCGGCGGGGCGAAGCTCTGGACGAAGACCGCGACGTCCTCCATGCGGCGCTGGCCCCTGGGGCCGAAGTGGCGCGTCTCGGTCTTGCCGCCCTCCAAGATTCCCCGGGCCGCCTCGACGATCGCCCTGTCCAGGTCCTCGTTGCCCGCGCTGCCCTCGTGGTCCTCCGGGGTGACGAGGAGTTTGCCGCCAAAGGAGCCCTCCGGACCCTCGATCACGGTCGCCATCGCGACCGGCGACTGCTCCCTCAGCAGCGCGTGCCAGCGGCCGATTATGCTCACCAGTCCACCCTCTCCACGAAGATGTGGATGATCCCGCCGCACGTCAGCCCCACCCCGAACGCCTCGTCGTCCGAGATGCCATAAGTAAGAAGCTTCGGCTTCCCCGTCTCGATCGCCGTCATCGCCTCCTCGAAGACCGCCGGCTCGACGCACCCGCCGCTCACCGACCCCACGACCTGCCCGTCCTCGGAGACGGCCATCGAGGTCCCGGGACCCAGCGGCCCGCTCCTCTCGACCTTTACGACGGTTGCCAGGGCGGCCTTTTTATCTTCCTCACGCCACTTCGCGACTTTTTCGACCACAGGATTCATAACAAACACCTACCTTTTGCGAGTATGCTAACGGCTCCTGCCGATGGTATCGTCCGAGGCCCCGGCGACGGCGTAGGCCAGCTCTTGCAAGCTCTCGAAGTTGTGGCCGGAGAGGAACACGTCCACGTAGGGGAGGGCGGCGGCCATGCCGCGGGCGAGAGGCTGGTAGCCGGGGGCGGCTTTCAGGGGGTTCACCCAGATGACCTTGTGGGCGAGACGATGTATGCGGCGCATCGCGTCCGCGAGCACCTCCACTTCCCCGCGGTCCCACCCGTCCGAGAGCACGACCACTACCGCGCCGCGGGCCATCCCGCGCTGGCCCCAGACGTCCACGAACTCCTTTACCGTGTCCCCGAGACGGGTTCCCCCGGACCAGTCTTCTATCGCCTTGGAGGCCTCCCTGAGCGCCCGGTCGGGGTTGCGGGTGGTCAGCTCGCGGGTGACCCGCGTGAGCCGGGTCCCCATGACAAAGGCCTCGACGGGCTCGCCCGAGGCGACGCTCGCGTGCATGAACCGCAAGAGCGCCCGGCTGTAGGTGGCCATCGAGCCCGAGACGTCGAGGAGGAGCACGACCCGCCGGGGGCGGTCCCTAGCCTTGCGGTAGCGGTGGCGTATGGGCTCTCCCCCGGTGCGCATCGCGCCCCTCAGGGTCCTCCTCGCGTCGTGGCGGCCCCTGTGCGCGGGCTCCAGGCGCCGCGAGCGCTTCATCGCCCCGGCGAGGTTTATGTCCGCCATCAGCCTGTAAAGCTCGGCGAACTCCTCGGGCGTGCAGTCGGCGAAGTCCTTTCTGCGGAGGATGTCCACCGGGCTGTAGCGGAGCTTTACGGCCTCGTGGCCCGCCTCGTTGCTCTCGGCGCTCTTCTTCGGCGGCTGCACGGAATCCGGAGAGAGGGTAATGGACATCTTTTTCTGGGGCGGGCTGGGGACCTTGAGGCCCTGCTTCCCCTCCCAAAACACCCCGAACGCCCTCTCGTACATCTCGAAGTCCTCGGGCCGGGAGCACAGCGTCGTCCGCCCGGCCCAGTACACGTCCTCGCGATTCGTGACGTCGAGCTCTTCCAGGGCGCTGGCGAAGCTTACGACCCGGTCGGGGACCGCCGCCAGCCCGGCCCTCCTCAGGAGACGCCCGAAGGTGACCGCCATCCTGAGTATGGGAAGCGCGGTCTCGGACGACACCTTTAGCTCCCCGCGAGGAGGCTCAGAGATTGGAGCAGGACCCTCTGCTGGTCTTCGTGGTACTTCAAAACCGAGCCCATCGTCGCCTCGATCAGGGCCTCGTCCAGCTCCTTCGCCCCTAGGGCCACCAGGGCCTCGGTCCAGTCCAGCGTCTCGGCGACGCCGGGCGGTTTGTAGAGGTCCATCCCGCGCAGGCGCTGCACGGCGCGGGCAATCTGGCGGGTGAGCCCCTCCTCGGCGTCCGGGACCCTGAGCCGTACGATCTCGACCTCCCGCTCGAGGTCGGGGTGGTCGATAAAGAAGTATAAGCAGCGGCGCTTGAGGGCATCGTGGACCTCGCGGGTCCGGTTCGAGGTCAGGATGGCGACCGGCGGGCGCTCGGCCCCGACCGTCCCGATCTCGGGGATCGTCACGGAGTA
Organism: Rubrobacter sp.; assembly: GCA_016781775.1. GTDB lineage: Bacteria > Actinomycetota > Rubrobacteria > Rubrobacterales > Rubrobacteraceae > Rubrobacter_F. Next base: position 12,516 of record JADDPR010000064.1, read on the forward strand.
GTCCGACAGGATCTCCAGGAGGAAAGCCTCGAACTCGTCGTCGGCCCGGTCGACCTCGTCTATAAGCAGAATGGGTGGATTCTCGCCCTTGTGCTCGATGGCCTGGAGCAGCGGCCGGTTCACGAGAAACTGGCGGGTGTACAGCTCGTCCTCCAGCCGCGAGCGATCCCCGACCGTCGTGCCAAGGGCTTCGGCCGTGCGGATGTGCAGAAGCTGGCGGGCGTAGTCCCACTCGTAGACGGCCTGGTTGACGTCTATCCCCTCGTAGCACTGCAGCCGGATCAGGGGCGTCTGGAGCATGCGGCTCAGGACCTTCGCAACCTCGGTCTTGCCGACCCCGGCCTCGCCCTCCAGAAAGAGCGGCTTCTCGAGCTTGAGGGCCAGAAAGATCGCGGTCGCAAGACCTTCGCCCGCGAGGTAGCTCCCCTCCTGCAGTTTCTCCCTCATCTCCCCGGAATGCGAAACGCCGGGGGGCAAGGCCCCCCGGCGTCCATTTACCGCTTCGCTCAACGGCTCAGGGCTTCCTCAACGGCCCGCTGCGTCCACACCCGCGCCAGGTGGCGGCGGAACTCGGCCGAGGCCGCGGCGTCGGAGGCCGGGCTGGTGCCCTCGTCGGCGGACTGGGCCGCTTCGACGACGGCGTCGGGAGAGGCCCCGGAGAGGGCCTGCTCGACGGAGGTCGCCCGGATGGGCGTAGCACCCATGGCGGTCAGGGCGATGCGGGCGGAGCCGATGGAGCCGTTGGAGCGCTCCACGACCGCCGCCACACCCACCATCGCCCAGTCCTGCGAGCGACGGGCAAACTTCTTGTACGACCAGCCCGTGTTCTGGCCGAGCTTGGGGACCCGGACCTCAGTCACGACCTCCTGCTCCCCGAGGTCGGTCACCATGTAGTCCTGAAAGAAGTCCGCCGCCTTGACGACCCGCTCGCCGTTCGGGCCCTGGATCACGATCGACCCTTCGAGCGCCGTGATGACGCTCGGCATGTCGCCCGAGGCGTCGCCGTGGGACAGGGTGCCGCCTATGGTGCCGCGGTGCTGGACCGACGGGTCGCCCAACAGGCCCGCGGTGTAGCCCACGATGCCGCAGTGCTCGGCGACCATGTCGTTGAAGGCCAGGTCGCGGTGGCGGGTAAGGGCGCCGATCTTCAGGTGGTCGCCCCCGTCACGCACGTAGCGCAGGTTCTCCAGGCGGCCCAGGTCGATAAGGACCGAGGGCGCGGCGAGCCTGAGGCGCATGATCGGGATCAGGGAGTGCCCGCCCGCCAGGAGCTTGGACTCGTCACCGTACTGCCCGAGCAGCTCTATGGCGTGATCGACGGACTCTGCGACCTCGTAGTCGAAAGCTACGGGGATCATTAAGTGTTACCTCCCCTGCCTGATGTCGGCGCCGCTCGCTCCCAGCGAGGCATCTATCTGCCTGTCGCCGGACTGCTTGCCTTGCGCGTTCTGTATAGCCTTCCACACCCTCATCGGCGAGGCAGGCATGTCTACGTGCTTGACCCCCAGCGGCGAGAGCGCGTCCACGATGGAGTTGATGACCGCGGGCGGAGCGCCGATGGTCCCGGCCTCGCCCACGCCCTTGACCCCCAGCGGGTTACTCGGGGACGGGGTCACGGTTCGGTCCAGCGTAAAGTTCGGAAGCTCGGGCGCCCCGGGGATCATGTAGTCCACCATAGAGGCGGTAACGAGGTTGCCTTCCTCGTCGTAGACGACGCCCTCGTACAAAGCCTGTGCGATGCCCTGTGCCAGGCCGCCGTGAAGCTGTCCGTCCACGATCGTCGGGTTGATGACCGGCCCGCAGTCGTCCACCGCGATGTAGTCGCGCAGCTTGACTTTGCCGGTCTCGGTGTCGACCTCGGTGACGCAGATGTGCGCCCCGAACGGGAAGGTGAAGTTCGGCGGGTCGTAGATCGACGTCTCGTTGAGGACCGGCTCCATCCCCTCCGGCAGGCTGGCCGCCAGGTACGCAGCGCCCGCGACGTCCTGGATGGTGACGTTCTGGTCCGGGGAGCCAGCCACGCTGAACCTGCCGCCCTCGAACTCGATGTCGTCCTCGGAGGCCTCCAGCATGTGCGCGGCGATCTTCTTGCCCTTCTCGACGACCTTGTTGGCGGCGTGGTACACCGCGATGCCGCCCACCGCGAGGCTCCTGGAGCCGTAGGTGTCGCGGCCGAAGGGAACCGCGTCCGTGTCGCCGTGGATCACGTCGACGTCGTCCGGAGTAACGCCCAAGACGTCGGCGGCAATCTGGGACCAGCTCGTCTCGTGGCCCTGGCCGTGGGGCGAGGTGCCGGTGGCGACCTCGACCTTACCGGTCACGAGCATCCTGACGTTGGCGGCCTCCCAGCCGGCGCCGCCGATCCCCAGCCCCGCGAGAGCCTGCGAGGGTCCGAGGCCGCAGATCTCGGTATAGGTCGAGAACCCGATGCCGAGCTGAACGGGGTCGCCAGACTCGCGCCTGCGCTGCTGCTCCTGGCGCAGAGCCTCGTAGTCTGCGAGCTCGATCGCCCGCTCCAGTACACCTTGCAGGTTGAACGAGTCATACTCCAGGCCCGCCGGGTTGGCCGTCGGCTCGTCGAACGGCTCGAAGAAGTTCCTCCGCCTGACCTCGGCCGGATCCATGCCCAGCTCGTGGGCAAGGGAGTCCATGGCCCTCTCGATGGCGTAGCAGGCCTCGGGGCGCCCCGCGCCGCGGTAGGCGTCGGTCGGCGTCAGGTTGGTGAAGACGCCCTTGATCTCGATGGCGAAGTTCTCGAAGTTATAAACGCCGGGGAACAGCGCCGCGCCGCTGATCGCGATGGCCGGGGTCAGAAGCTGCAGGTAAGCGCCCATGTCGTCGAGGAGCTTCACCCGCAAGCCGAGGATCTTGCCGTCGGAGTTGGCGGCGAGCTCGATGTCCTGGATCTGGCCGCGCCCGTGGATGGTCGCCTGGTAGTTCTCCGAACGGTCCTCGACGTACTTGATGGGCATGCCCAGCTTCTTCGCGAGCACGACGGCGATGATCTCCTCGCGGTACACGTTCAGCTTGGAGCCGAACCCGCCGCCCACGTCGGGGGCCACGACCCGGATCTGGTTCTCCGGTATCCCCGTCGACAGGGAGAGCACGATCTTGGCGAGGTGAGGGATCTGGGTCGACGAGTACATCACGATGCCCTCGTGCCCGGGCTCCGGAGAAGCCACTACCGCCCTGGGCTCGATGGCGGTCGGGAGCAAGCGCTGCTGGATGTAGCGCTCCTTGATGACCACGTCGGCCCGCCTGAGGGCCTCGTTCGTGTCCCCCTGCCCTCCTACGTTGGGTCCCCGAACGCCCCCGCCCTCTTGCTGCGTGTCGTCGGGGGCGTCGAAGAGCTCGTCCATGCCTTCGACGCCCGCAGTGTACTTGAAGCACTCGTTGGTACCGAGATCCTCGTGCACCAGCGGGGCGCCCTCCGCGAGGGCGGCCTCCATGTTCACGACCGGCGGGAGGGGATCGTAGTCCACCACGATAGCCTCGAGAGCGTCCTGGGCGGTGTAGCGATCGCTCGCCACCACCACGGCTACCACATCGCCCACGTGGCGTACCTCATCCGTGACGAGGGGCGGGAAGAAGGGAGTCTTCTGTTGGTCGGACACCTGCGCCCCGCACGGCACGCCGCCCGGCCATTGGTCCGCGAGTTCCTGACCCGTAAACGCCCCGACGACGCCGGGCCGCTCCAGGGCGCCCGAGACGTCGAGCTTCGTCACCTTCGCGCGGGCGAAGGGGCTCCTGAGCATGGCCAAGTGCACCATGCCCGGCAGCTTTATGTTGTCGGTCCAGTTTGCTCTTCCGGTTACGAGGTTCGGGTCCTCTTTACGAGGTAGCCCGCCCCCCATGTAGCGTTCCGGTGCCTGGGTCACTCCAGCGCCTCCTTCTAGCTCATCTGGCCGGCAGCCTGCTGCACGGCCTTGACGATGTTCTCGTAACCGGTGCAGCGGCAGTAGTTACCCTCCAGAGCCTCCCGGATCTCCTCCTCGTTCGGGTTCGGGTTCTCCTTGAGGTAGCTAACGGAGGCCAGGATCATGCCGGGCGTGCAGTACCCGCACTGCAGGCCGTGATTCTCGTGAAACGCCGTCTGCATGGGGTGCCACTCGCCGTTCTGCTGCAGGCCCTGCACCGTCGTGATCTCGTGCCCGTCGGCCTGCACCGCGAAGAGCGTGCAAGACTTGACCGACTGCCCGTTTAACAACACGGTGCACGCGCCACAGTTGGAGGTGTTGCATCCGACCATCGTCCCCGTCAGGTTCAACCCCTCGCGAAGATAATGCACCAAGAGCAACCGAGGCTCGACCTCGTGCTCGTAGGTGACGCCGTTTACGTTAACCTTGATCCTTCGCACCTAATTCTTCTCCTTTCCCAAAATGCCTGATGATGCTTGTTGCTCATCATCCGAAACAGCTTCCCCAAAACCCCGTACGACCACAGTGGAAGGGATCACAGCCCCCTTACTCTTGGCAGATTCCCTCGATCCCCTTTCTGACAAATCCGCTAATCCAGTTTTTCAGCCTAGCACAGGCCCAAGAAGACGCGCAACGAACAGCGCGAGCCCCCGAGCGTGACCGTAACGCTCATCACCACCCGATCCGGACTCGACGCGAGCTCATTGTGAAGCTAATCCCCCGGGTAGAAAGAGGCGAAGAAACGTCGCTCAGTCCTGGCCGCACCGTAAGAACGCTTGCGGCGCAGCCGTTCGGGAGCCCGACGCGCCACCGTCCGGCTCACCGCGTGATCTCGCTGTAAATTCGGCTCGCCCGGCCGTCCCTCCCCACCATCCTCGGACCGTATCCTTCGGCGCGACCGCGACACGGTCCAACCATGCAGCGCCCCCGCCGCTCCTCGATGGCCGTTCCACGC
>JADDPR010000240.1 GCA_016781775.1 Rubrobacter sp.
CTTCTACAACGTCCCCGCCCGCAGGGCGTTCCTCAAGGGCGCACGCGCCGAGCGCGCGGCGATCCTGGAGGTCGTCACGCACCTCGCCGTGGCTCACCCCCAAGTCGCCTTCCGGCTTACGGAGAAGGGACGCGAGTACCTCTCCTTCTAACGGCCCGCGATCTTCTGGAGCGTCTCGCCCAGGTACATGGCCTCGCCAAGGCGAGGGCGATGAGACGAGTGGAGCACGAGTCGGGGGCCTTCAAGGTCTCGGGCTACGCAGCCCTTCCGAGCGTGACCACGACGAGCCGTTCGAGTCAGACGATCTCCGTGAATGGGCGCTGGGTGCGGGCCGAGAGCCTGACGCGCGGGATCGACGACGCATACCGCGCGACGCTCCCCTCGGGCCGCTACTCTCCGGTTGCCCTCCGCATAGAGGTAGACCCGCGTAGGGTCGACGTCAACGTGCACCCGACAAAGCAGATCGTGCGCTTCTCCGATGAGAAGGAGGCCCGCGCTGCCGTCACTCAAGCCGTTCGCAGGGCCATCGGTGGGGAGCAGGAGGCCAGCGGAGGCGCCTCAGGTTCCATGCCGCGCAGAGAGTCCGTCGAAGAAGAGCCGCCCTCCAAAGAGATAACCCCTTCTCCTGCTATTCGGGAGAAGGCCGCTCCGACGGGCTCGGATTATTACCCGTCGAGCAATGGCTCGTTCGCTCGTCACGGCGCGCGAGGTGGGGGTGGGGCGGTGTTTCCACCGAAGGGACCATCTCCTCGAGACGTCCCGCGGCTCGACGAGGCGAGGGAGAAGATTCGGGAGGCCTCCGTGCCACTGGTCGAGGCGCTTAAGGACGGGGAGCAGAACGGCAAGGAGAGCCCTGGGGAAGCGTTTCCTCCCTCGGGGGTACCGGAGCGTGGCGCGCTCCCTCGCCTCGAAGTTCTGCGGGTTGTCGGGCAGATCGCGACGGGCTACGTCCTCGTCGAGGAGCCGGGGGCGGTGTGGGTCGTCGACCAGCACGTCGCCCACGAGCGCACCGTCCTCGACAGGCTCACGGACCCCGGGGAGGGCTTCGCGCCGACCGTGCAGCCCCTGCTTATCCCCGAGGTCGTGGAGCTTCCCTTGAGTGAGGCGGCAGAAGCGGCCGAGTACTTAG
>JADDPR010000234.1 GCA_016781775.1 Rubrobacter sp.
TCTCGCCCGGCGACAAGATCCTCGTCGTCAACAACGGCAACTTCGGTAACCGCTGGGTGAAGATGAGCCAGGCCTTCGGCCTCGAGGTCACCGAGCTGAAGTACGACTGGGGCGTGAAGGCGGACAACGACGAGGTCGCCCAGGCTCTCGCGAACGAGCCCGGGATAAAGGCGGCCGTCTGCGTCCTCTCGGAGACCTCCACCGGGACGGTCAACGACATCGAGGGCTTCACGAAAGCCGCTTCGAACGTCGTGACGATCGTGGATGCGGTCTCGGGGCTCGGGGCCTGCACCCTGAGGACGGACGAGTGGGGCGCGGACGTCGTGGTCGCGGGCTCTCAGAAGGCCCTGATGACGCCTCCGGGCCTGGGCTTCGTGAGCGTCTCGGAGAAGGCGATGCGGATGCACGAGGAGTCCCGGATGCCCCGGTACTACTTCGACTGGACGGCGGCGAAGAAGGCCTACGAGAAGGATCCTTCGCAGACGGCGTGGACGCCGGCGGTCAGCCTCATCATCCAGCTCGACGTCGCGTTGCAGCAGATTCTCGCCGAGGGGGTCGAGGAGGTCTTCAAGCGCCACGTCCTGCTCGGCAGGGCGTCGCGCGAGGGGATCAAGGGGATGGGTCTCTCGCTCTTCGGGCCGGACGAGGACATGAACTCGGCCGTCACGGCGGCGTGGGTGCCGGACGGCATCGACGGCAAGCAGTTCGTCAAGATGCTCTTCCGGGAGCACGGCATACAGATCGCGGGCGGTCAGGGGCAGATGACCGGGAAGATCTTCCGGATCGGCCACTGCGGATACTTCGACTCCTACGACATCATCGCGACGATCGCCGCGGCCGAGCTCGCGCTAGAGGCGCTGGACTACCCCGTGGAGCTCGGGAGAGGCGTCGGCGCCGCGCAAAGGGTCTTCTCGAAGAGCGGGGTGACCGCGTGACGAAGGTTCTTATCACCGAGGCTCTCGCCGAGAGCGGGGTCGATCTCCTCAGGAAGGAGTTCGAGGTGGACGTCGCCCTGGGCCTCTCGCCGGAGGAGCTTCTGGAGAAGATCGGCGAGTACGACGGGCTCATCATCAGGAGCGCCACAAAGGTCACGGCCGAGGTTATCGAGAAGGCCGACAACCTCAAGGCCGTAGGCCGGGCCGGCATCGGCGTCGACAACATAGACATCGAGGCCGCGACCAAGCGCGGCATCATCGTCGCCAACGCCCCCGAGAGCAACACGATCGCGGCGGCCGAGCAGACCCTGGGGTTGATGCTCGCGGTCGCCCGGCGCATCCCCGTGGCCGACGCCTCCTTGAGGAACGGCGAGTGGAAGCGGAGCGCCTTCAAGGGGGTCGAGGTTTCGGAGAAAACGCTCGGGCTGATCGGGCTCGGGCACGTCGGCGCGATCGTGGCGCGCGGCGCTCTGGGGATGGGGATGCGGGTTCTCGCGTACGACCCGTACATCTCCGAGGACCGGATGCGCTCGATGAACGTGGCGCGCGCCGGGAGCGTCGCCGAGGTCCTCGAGGGCTCAGACTTCGTCTCCTTGCACGTCCCGCGCACGCCGCAGACGATGAACATGATCGACGCGGACGCCCTGGAGAGGATGCGGCCCTCGGCCTACCTCATCAACGTCGCGCGCGGCGGCATCGTTGACGAGACGGCACTGTACAACGCCCTGAAGGAGGGCGCCATCGCCGGTGCCGCCCTCGACGTCTTCAAGGAGGAGCCGACGACGGAGTCTCCGCTCTTCGGCCTGCCGAACGTCGTCGTCACGCCGCACCTCGGGGCGAGCACCGTCGAGGCCCAGGACCGGGCCGGCGTTACCGCCGCCGAGCAGGTCGCGGTCGCGCTGCGCGGCCTCGTCCCGATGAACGCCCTCAACGCCCCCGTACCGGCCGGTGAGGGGGCGGAGTTCGTGGCGCAGTTCGCGGGGCTGTGCGAGGCGCTGGGCGGTCTCCTGCACCAGCTTACGGACCGTCCGGCGAACGCGCTGAGGATAGAGTACCGGGGGGAGGTCGCGAACTTCGATACTCGCCTCCTCGACGTCTCGGCACAGAAGGGGCTGCTCGCGAGGATGGTGCACGAGCCCTTGAACTTCGTGAACACGCCCGCGCTCGCGAAGGAGAGGGGCTTCAAGGTCGAGACCTCGCGCTCCTCGGAGACCGCGGACTTCACGAGCCTCGTGACGCTCAGGCTTCCCTCCGAGGACGGGGGGGAGAGCGCGGTCAGCGGGACGCTCGTAGGTCCCCGGATGCGGCCCCGGATCGTCGAGATCCTCGGCTACACCATGGACATCGAGCCCGAGAAGCACATGCTCTTCATCCGCAACGAGGACCAGCCCGGCATGATCGGGCGCATCGGCGCCATCCTCGGGGAGCACGGGATCAACATCGGCAACATGGCCGTCGGGCGCGGCGAGCCCGGCTCGCGGGCCGCTATGACGATCACCGTCGACGACCCCGTCCCCGACGAGGTCCTCAAGGCGCTCCTGGCCATCCCGGGCTTCAGCGAAGCCCGCGCCATAACCCTGTAGCTTTATGCCCCAGAGCGTCGACGACATACTCAACAGATACCGGCGCTACGGCCCGGTCTTCAAGCCCGGCGACAAGGCTCCCGTGAGCGGCACCTACGTCTGCGACCGGGGGACCATGTTTCCCCCGGTCCGCGTCCAGCTGACGAAGGGAGAGGAGTTCCCCGAGGCCGAGGGCGTGGGCCCCCACACCCGCTGGCGCGAGACCAACATCCAGGCGTAGGGGTACCTAAATACAAGCGTCCAGCGGCCGTGACCGGGGCTAGTTGCCCCGGTCACGGCCACGTTTACGTCGCGCTGTAGGAGGGATTTCGGGGCATGGACTCCGCCCGAACCGTCTCAGCCCCCGTGCTCTCGAATAAAGCCGACCGTGCGCTCGGCGATAAAGTCCGCGTCGTTGTCCAGGGTGGCGACGTGGTAGGAGTTTTCGAGGCGGACCAGTTCCTTGTCCGTGCTGCCGAGCCTTTCGAGGATGTACGGGCCGTTCTCCGGGGGCACGACGTGGTCTTCGAGAGATTGCAGGACGAGGACGGGGGCGGTTATGGCGGGGAGGAGGTCGTCGGTGACGCGCATGATGGCCATAAACTCCTTGAGGGGCGGGACGGGGACCTCGGGGTACACCAACTCCTTGACGCCGGGGGCTTTTATGTCCGAGCCCACGCCGGGGACGGTCGCGGGCGCTTCGGGGTCGAAGACCAGGCGGGCGAGGTCGGGGTTGTTCAGGTACACGCAGGCGTTGATGGGCACGGCGCCTTTTATAAGGTCCGGGCGCGTCCCGGCGAAGTAGAGCGAGAACATCCCGCCCATGGAGAGGCCGGCGATAAAGACGTTCTCGCAGCGGCCTTCGAGCCAGGCGAGGTCTTGTTGTATGGAGGAGATCCAGCCGCTAGCGGTGCTCCTCGCGTGGTCCTCTATCGTCGTCCCGTGCCCGGCGAGGCGCGGCCCCGCCACCGTGAAGCCCTCGGCCGCGAGCGCCTCGCCCAGAGGCCGCACGCTCTGGGTCGTTCCGGTGAAGCCGTGCGAGACGAGCACCCCCGTCCCGTTCCCCTCCATGCGGAAGGGCTCCGCCCCGGCCATGATCTCCTGATCTATCACGTTCACTCCTCTCCGAAGCTTCCCTGGGGCACGCATTATATGGTGGGGGTAGAATCCGTGGCGGTGTTCTACGAACTTGGGAGGCACGTGGTGGGCAGAGGCAAGGGCGGCGGGTTCGGGACGACGCTCGCGCTGGCGCTGGTGATCGTCGTGTTGTCCGTCGCCGTGGGCGTGGGGCTCTCCCGGTACGGGGGGCAACTGCCGCTCGTAGGCGGGTTGTTCGGGGACGGCGGGACGAGGACCACGACGAGCCCGGTCGTGGTGGAGGGCATACAGAAGCTGGACGAGCTGACGACGTTGAGGACTACGCAGTCCGTGGTCGTTACCAAGGAGGAGCCCGGCCGGCTCGGGGAGTTCTTGAGCGGCGAGGAGGTTATCGTCGTCGCCGTCGGGAACGTCGATGCGGGGGTAAGGTTGGATGAGATCGGCCCCGGCGACGTGCGCGTGGAGGGGAAGAAGGTCTTCATCCGGTTGCCGGAGGCCGAGATCCTCTCCGTAAGCCTCAACGAGGAGAAGACCCGCCTGTACGACCGCGATCAGGGCCTGCTCGACCTAAGACCCGACGACGACCTGGCGGAGGACGCCCGCGATGAAGCCGAGGACGAGATCCTGGCGGCGGCGCGGGAGGCCGACGTGCTGGGGCAGGCGCAGACCAACGCCGAGGAGAGCATCCGCGCGTTCGTGCTCTCGCTCGGGTTCGAGGAGGTCGAGTTCGCGGGGTAGATTG
>JADDPR010000332.1 GCA_016781775.1 Rubrobacter sp.
GGGGTGTGAGGCCAGGACCGGGGCCGATGTCAGCCTGAAGGCTTACGGTCGAAGGGTTTTCCAGAAGAGGGTTCGACCGGGTCGTCCGCTACTCGACCATCGCGGGGCAACCTGGCAGCGGCAGTTCAGCCCGGCGCCAGAGCGTCAATGGGCGCGCCACTCGAGATCCTAGTCCTGGGTGGCAAGAGGATCCATGAGCGGTAGATCAGGTCCACAATCAGGCTGAGAAGGGCTATAAGAAAACCGGTACAGGGCACGGTGCCCACAATCATAAGAGGGATTTTTTGGGGAGAACGAACTCCGAGCTCCCCGGTGGAAGCTCTTCGCGCCTCACCGGTTACGACAAACGTCTCGGAAGGGTTCATACCCCGATGACCTTGTCTTCCGCCCGTGGAGAAGCTAACTCTTGCCTGGTCTGGCGCGACTGGTGCGCGTACCCTTCGACCATATGGACGAAGACTTGCTCTCTGGAGCGGAGCTTCAGTTTCTTGAGTATGTTTGCGACGTGGTTGTCCACGGTGCGCGGGGAGATTACGAGTTCGGAGGCGATCTGGCGGTTTGTGAAGCTACGCGCCACGAGCGCCGCTATCTCGGTCTCGCGGCGGGTGAGCGGAGCCGGACTGGCATCGGACGACGGTCTCTCCGGCACGGAAGATGGGGATGCGGAGGTATCATCCTCGGAGAGGGCGTACTGGACGGCCCGCTCGAGCGTCATCGCCCCACCCTTGGTCAGCGCCTCCTCCCACGTCGCCTCCCCCAGCCGGAAGCGGGCGTCGACTAGGTACGGATCGTGCAGCGCGCGGTCGCACGGCGGCAAGGCAACGCAGATAACCTCGCGGGCCGCCTCCGCCGCCCCCCACAGCCGCGCCGTTCAAGCGGGCGCTCCCAGCGCTGCGGCTACGCCGGCTATCCCTTCGAGGGCGTTGATTGCGCTCGGCTTGTTCCCCATCTCATGGCTCACCGTCAGGGCTTCCCGAAAGGCCGCCCTCGCCCGCTCGTGGTCGCCCCGACTCCGCGCGGCAAGCCCCAGGTTGACTAAGCTTTCGGGGATGATCTCCACACCCGCACTCCCGAGCTCCCTGGCGACCGCTAGATGAGTGTTGCGCGGTTTGGGAGTAGAAAGAGGGCCAT
>JADDPR010000398.1:0-8169 GCA_016781775.1 Rubrobacter sp.
ATCCCGTCGTCGAAACCTACCGTCTGAACCTTCGCATTAGGAGCTCTGGTGCCGGTCAGCCGCAGGCAGCCCCAAAGGAGACGCGGGCGCTCGGGAGGTCGCCGGCCGGGTAGGACGAGCCGTCCGCGCGACGCAACCCCGTCGACTTCAGGCGTTGTCGGACCCCGTACTCGCCGGAGACCACCTTGCTGCCTTTCGTACCGGAGACTTCGACCTTCGTGGCCCGTCCCGAGGGAGAGCGTTCGAGGACGCGGACGTTGGTGATCTGACCGACGCCCAGCTCCGGCGAGCCGCCAGGGTCTACGGTGCCCGTCCAGCGGGTCCAGGGGGAGTTGGCGCGAGCCTCGAAGGGTTTTCCGGCGCCGTCGACGTCGCGGACCGCCTTGAGGTAGGGCGAGGCGCCGAAAACGTAGGCGGAGTCCTCCGTGTAGCCGCCGCCCGAGGAGTGGAAGAAGGCCGTTATGGGCTTTCCGCCGTAGACGGCGTGGATGCGGGCGGTGGCGGAGACGGCGCCGTTCGTGGCGGTGGTCTCGGCGGAGGCTCCTCCGTAGACCTGATCCCTCGTATCCGGGTAGAAGTCGAAGGCCGTGCCGCCGCGCGTGGCCCGGGCGTAGGAGCGGGCGGCGACGGCCTGACTCTTCAGGGCTTCCGCGGACCAGGAAGAGGGCATCTCCCTGGGCACCACCCCCGGACGTAGTCGTCCAGGCGGACCTTGTTGACGAGGAGGAGAGACGAGCCCGAAACCTGCGCCGCTAGCGCGCCTCGATAGCGCTTGCCGCCGTGGGAGAGGAGGCCGCCCGAGACCGGCTCGTAGACCACGGGCCCCGTGTAACTACCCACCGCCCTACCGGTGGAGACGTTGGTGACCCGGTAAACCTTGCTCGTGAAGACGTACTGCGTCCGGTAGGTGCCGGGATTCAGGGAGACGGTGCCGCCCGTGGCAAGGTTCCTGAGGCGCGCCGTGGCCCCCGAGCTCACGACCACGTCGTGGCCCGTGGAGAGGGAGCGCTGCGCGAGCAGCACGCGCACCACCGGGTCGTCCGCGTACCGCGTGAGGGAGGTCCCCGGATAGTAGCTCTTCAGAATCTGCACGTACCCCTGGCCGGCCTTTGCCCTGCCGTACGCCCCGTACTGGGAGAGGCCTACCCCGTGCCCGAAGCCCGAGCCGCAGACCTTGACCGCGCTCGCCCCCTCCGCCGGAGGAGCGAGAAGGAACACAGCCCCTCCCAACAGGACAGCACAAACAGCAGCACAACCCAGAACCGTGCCAATGGATCCCCCCTCATTGGACGTTTGCGACCTCGGAGGAGTTATCGTCACCCCGGGTTCGAATCTTTAACGGAGCCCGCTAGCCCCTCTCATCCCCGTCCCGCGCGTACCCGGCCGGCGACGGAGGCGAAGGCGGCGCCCTCGGCCGCGTCGTCCAGCGGCTCGAGCTCGAAAGAGTCGTCCACGCGGCGCAGGGCGTTCAGGACCAGCTGGTCGGTGAGCCACGGATTTTTGGGGAGCAAGGAGCCGTGGAGGTAGGTACCGTAGGAGTTGAGGCGGCGGGCGCCCTCGGTGCCGTCGCGACCGTTGTTGCCGTGGCCCGAGATCACGTCGGCGAGCGGCTCGGCGCCCCCCCCGAGCTCCGTGCGCCCGCCGTGGTTCTCGAAGCCGACGATCTCGCGGGGCGTCGTACCCGTCTCGCTCTCCAGGGGACGCACCCTCGCTAGGACGTTGCCGATCAGACGCGGCTCGTCCGGCCTGCGCGGGCGCGTGTGCATGTCGAAGATGCCGACCCCCGGCAGCTTCTCGCCCTCCGGCGTCTCGTAGTAGTGCCCCATAAGCTGGTAGCCGCCGCAAACACCGAGGATCACGCCGCCGTCCTCCGCGATGGCCTTCAGCTCCCTGCCCTTACTCCCCGACAGGTCTTCGACGAGCAGCGTCTGCTCGCGGTCCTGCCCCCCGCCGAAGAGAAAGACGTCGCACCCGGTCGGCCGGATCGCCTCCCCGAGCCCCACGTCCACAACCTCCACCTCGATCCCCCGCCACTCGCAACGCTTCTTTATGGAGATAACGTTCCCGCGGTCACCATAGAGGTTCATCATGTCGGCGTAGAGATGTTGGATCGTGAGCTTCATCAAGTCTTCCCTTCGGTCGGAGCCGTTGGCTTTCGGCGGTCGGCTCTTGGCCGGCAGGGCACCCCGGCCGGTGGCACCGCTTTTGTACCATGAGCTGTTCGCCCTGTACGGTTTTTCCTAACACGAATCCCCTGCATGGCTCCCCCTGATGCCTGAAACCTGACGGCCGATGGCTTACTTGTCCTCCCAGAACGGGTGCGTGTGGCCGAGGTCGCTCAGGGTCCGGCGAAGCTCCAGCATGGCGGTGTAAGTCGGGAGCACGTAGAGGGTCTCGCCGGGCGGGGTGGCCTCCAGGGCGCGTCTGAGGGCTTCTTTGCGGTTCGGGACGGCCCACCGGACGGGGAGCTCGGCGTATTTGAGGCGCACGGCCATGTCTTCGGCCCGGATGCCGGTAACGAAGAAGTTCGTCCCGGCGTCGGACCCGGCCAGCATCTCGAAGTCCACGTCCCAGAGCCAGGAGACGTCGCGGCCGTCGGCGTCGTTGTCGTTTATGGCTATAAGGACATTGCGCGGCTTGGACAAACGCCCGTCGGGGCCCGAGAGGAAGGTTCGTAGGATCTCGTTGAAGCCCACGGGGTTCTTTATGAGGAGCAGGAAGACCTCCTTCTCCCCCGCCCGCACCCTCTCGACCCGCCCGAACGCGCCGCCGAACTCCCTCAAACCTCGCGCGATCTCGGTCGGACGGACCCCCATCTCCCCCGCAACGGTCGCCGCCGCTAAAGCGTTGTAGACGTTGTAGAGCCCGGGGAGGGCGATCCTCACCCCGATCCCACCGTGCGGCGTCGTCAGCAGGAAGTCCGTCCCGCGGGGCCCGTCCATCCTGATCCGCGTCGCCCTGTAGGCCGGGTCGGGCCGCTCGAAGCCGCAGTTCCCGCAACCGTAGACGCCCATGTGCCCGAAGTAGACCGCCTCATAAGAGAGGGCGGTCCCGCAGACGGGGCAATCCTTGGAGTCGGCGATGTGCTGGAGGGTTCCGGTGTCGAGCGAGGGCTCGTCGACCCCGAAGAAGATCGGCTTTTCGGCGGAGCGCCCGAGGCTCGCGACGAGGGGGTCGTCGGCGTTCAGGACGACCGATCCGCCCTCGGGCAGGTCCGGGAAAGAGGAGGCGATGACCTTCGCGGTGTAAGCGAGCTCGCCGTAGCGGTCGAGCTGGTCGCGAAAGAGGTTCAGGACGGCGAGCAGCGAGAGCTCGGCCTCCGCCGCCACCTTCGGCACGTTCGCCTCGTCGACCTCGAAGAGGCCCATCTCGGAGCGCGGCTTGCCGAAGAGGGAGGAGTCGGCGACGAGGGCGGCGGTCACGCCGGTGACGAGGTTTGCCCCGGTCGAGTTGTTTACGGCCCGGACGCCGGCGACTTGCAGGATCTTCGCGACCATGCGGGTCGTGGTCGTCTTGCCGTTCGTGCCGGTGACGGCGGCCGAGCCGCGCGGCAGCTTCCCGGAGAGGCGCGAGAGCACCTTCGGATCCACCCTTCGGGCGACCACCCCCGGCATCGTGGAGCCGCCTCCCCGCCTGAGTGTGCGGCTCGCAAGCCCCGCAACCCGCGCCGCAAGGATGGACGCGGGGAGGAAGGCTTTATCCAGGGCCGGGCTCATGGAGCAGGATTATAGTGTAGTTACCCTGCGGTACCGTCCCGAGGGTCACGCGGCCTGTTCGGCGAGTACCTTCAACTCCTGCTAGCTTCCGTCTCTGACACGAGCGCCGTACGGACGCGTCCGAACTCCGCCTCGAGGCGCTTCGCCAGCGTCGCGGCCTCTTCCAGCTCTCCGGAGCGCCCCGCGTCCTCCAGCTCCGCGCAGATGGCGGACATCCTCAGGGCCCCCATGTTGCCCGAGCTCCCTTTGAGGGTGTGAGCCGTCCTCTTGACCGACGCGGCGTCGCCGCTTTCGATGGCCCCCCCCAGGGCTTCAAGCTGGGGGGGCACGTCCTCCAGGAAGAGCCCCGTAAGCTCTGCGAGTAGCTCCGTGCCGCCGAGTTCGCGCAAGCCCTCGAGCGCGCTACGGTCCAGCGGGTCGGTAGCGCCCCCCGGCGAGGTCGCCGCGTCGTCGGTCGCTTCTTCGGGGGCGGACGCTCCCTCATCGGTCCGGGGGATCCAGCGTGCCAGGGCGGCGTCGAGCTCACCGGGGTCGACGGGCTTCGATACGTAGTCGTCCATCCCGGCCGCCAGCGCCTTCTCCCTGTCCCCCTGCATAGCGTTGGCGGTCATCGCGATGATTGGGGTGCGCCGGTCCGCCTCCTCGCCCTCGCGCCTGCGGATCTCGGCGGTGGCCTCGTAGCCGTCCATCTCCGGCATCTGCACGTCCATCAAAACCGCGGCGTACGAGAGGAGAGAGAGCGCCTCTACGGCTTCCAGGCCGTTGGCCGCCACGTCCGCCCGGTATCCGAGCCTTTCGAGCATCTTCACCGCGACTTTCTGGTTGACGGCGTTGTCCTCGGCCACGAGGAGGCGGGCGCGCGAGCGGGCCCGGTCCTCCCCTTGGCCGTGGCGGGTGAGGAGCCGCTTCTCCTCGCTCCTGCCGGGCCCATCTTCCCGCGGTGCGCCCATGATCGTCGCGAGGGCGTCGCAGAGCTGCAACTGCCGCACCGGCTTCGTGAGGTAGGCCTCTATGCCCGCCCGCCTGGCTTCCTCCCCTTCGCCGCGCCCCCCACCGAACTCGCCATCACGAGCCTGGTCGAGGCGATCGACGGGTCGGCCTTTATCCTCCTCGCGAGCTCCATGCCGTCCATCTGCGGCATCTCCCTGTCGAGTATCGCCAGATCGTAGGGCTCTCCCGCTTCGGCGGCGGAGCGCAATATCTCGATCGCCCTTCGCCCGTCCTCGGCCCTGCCGTCCCTCATTCCCCAGGAGACGACCTGCTCCTGCACTATCTTGCGGTTGGTCTCGTTGTCGTCCACCACCAAGACCCTGAAGTCGCGCAGGTCGGCGCGAGAGACCCGGTCCGCCCGCCCTGCCCCTTCGGGCTGCTTCTTTAGGGGCAGGGTGAAGCAGAAGGTGCTCCCTACCCCGGGCTCGCTCCTTACCCCTATCTCTCCCCCCATGAGCTCGACGAGCTGCTTGGAGATGGCCAGCCCCAGCCCCGTGCCCCCGTAGCGCCGGGTGGTCGAGGCGTCGGCCTGGGAGAAGGACCGGAAGAGGCGCGAGCGTTGCTCCTCGCTCAGCCCTATGCCCGTGTCGGAGACCTCGAAGCGCACCACCGCCACGTCGCCGGACTCCCCTACCATCCCTACCCTGAGGACGACCTCCCCCTCTTCGGTAAACTTCACCGCGTTGCCGAGGAGGTTGACCAGGACCTGGCGTATGCGCCCCGGGTCGCCCCTGAGGGCGGTGGGCACGTCGGCCTCGACGAGGCTGGCGAGCTCCAGGCCCTTGCCGTGCGCCCGCTCGGCAAGCAGGCCGACCGTCTCTTCCACCGCGGAGCGCAGGTCGAAGTCGATGGTCTCGATATCCATCTTTCCGGCCTCTATCTTCGAGAAGTCGAGGATGTCGTTGATGATGGTGAGCAGGTTTTCGCCCGAGGATCGCACCGTCTCCGTGTACTCTCGCTGCTCGTCGTCGAGGTCGGTGTCCAAAAGCAGCCCCGTCATGCCTATGACGCCGTTCATGGGGGTGCGGATCTCGTGGGACATGTTCGCCAGGAAGTCGGACTTCACCCGGGCGGCCTCCTCGGCCGCCTCCTTCGCCTCCCCCAGCGCCTGGGTCGTCCGCTTGAGCTCGGTGATGTCGCGGGCCGAGGCGAGCATCATCCGCTCCCCGCCGTAGTCGACGGGGGCCACCCGCACCTCGACCGGGAACGTGGTGCCGTCCTTGCGCCTGTGTTCCGCGAGATGAACGCCTCCGGTGATCTCCTCGATCTTCCGGCCCGCGGTCTGTTGCAAGAGCGATTCGCCCTTCGCCACTTCCCGCTCGCCCGACGCGAGGTTCGAGGCG
Organism: Rubrobacter sp.; assembly: GCA_016781775.1. Taxonomy (GTDB): domain Bacteria; phylum Actinomycetota; class Rubrobacteria; order Rubrobacterales; family Rubrobacteraceae; genus Rubrobacter_F. The sequence continues at coordinate 6,050 of JADDPR010000398.1, forward strand.
AAGTCCTGCACCGAGAGCGAGAGCAGCTCCTCGCGCGAATACCCCAGCGAGCGGCACGCCTCATCGTTGCAGTCGACCATCCGACCGGCCTCGTCGTGGACCAGAAGGGCGTCGACGGACTGCTCGAAGAGCTGCCGGAAACGCAGCTCGCTCTCCCGAAAATCCTCCTCGGCCTGCTTACGCTCGGTGACATCGCGGACGATCGTCGAGGCCCTTACCACGTTGCCCCGTGAGTCCTCGATGGGAGATACGGTCAAGGAGACGTACCTCCTTCGGCCATCCTTGGTTATCCGGACCGTCTCCTGGACTTCCACGCTCTGCCCTCGCCTGGCCTTCTCCAGGTTCTCCGCTTGCACGTGGCGCAGCTCGGTCGGGCAAAGAACGCGGATGGATTGACCGATAATTTCCTCCGCCGAGTAGCCGAAGAGCCTCTCGGCGCCCCGGTTCCAGGTGACGATGGTGCCGTCCGGTGTTACGGAGTAGATGGCATCGCTGGAAGACCTGACGATGGAGGCCAGAAAGGCGCGCTCCTCCTCCGTGCGCTTGCGCTCGGTGGCGTCGATAATTAGACCCTCCAGCGCGACGACGTTGCCCTCCTCGTCGTAGATCCCCTGTCCGAACTCCTCCACATGCTTTATGGCGCCGTCCTCGCACCGGATCGAGTAGTCGAGCCTGAAGCGTTCGTGCCCCTCGAGAGCGTCTTGCACCTTATTCCACACCCTCTCCCGATCTTGTTCCAGGATCAGGTCGCCGTATTCGAGTTCCCCGCCCTTCGAAAAGGTCTCGGGAAGGTAACCGGTGAGCTCTCGTGCATACTCGCTGACAAACTCCATGGGCCAATCGTCTTCGTTGAGGCACCGATAAACCATGGCCGGGGCGTTGGCGAGCAGGGTGGAGAAGCGCCGTTCGCTCTCGGCGAGGCGCTCTTCGGCTTGCTTTCGCTCGGTTATGTCGCGGAAGTACCACACCCTGCCGTAGTAAGCGCCATCCGCGCTCTTTACCGGAGCGCTGTAGCGGTCGAAGGCCCGGCCATCCTTGAGCAGGATCTCGTCGCGGCTCTCCTCATCCTGATGTTCGTAGAGACGGGCGACCCCCGCCAGAAACTCCTCCGGATCGGCCAGTTTGTCCAGCACCGCCCGGATCGTGTCCTCGCCAGCCCGGGTCGCGATCACCTCCTCCGGGACTTCCCACATCTCCACAAAGCGCCGGTTGAAGGAGCGTATCGTTCTGTCGTGGGAGACGACGAGGATGCCGTCGATGGAGGCCTCGCTCTGGGCCTCCAGGAGGGTCTTCTGGAGGCCCAGCTCCTCTTCGTATCGCTTGCGCTCCGTGAGGTCGCGGGCGATGGTCGAGGTCCCCACGATGGCGTTCGCCGAGTCCCTGACCGGCGACGTGGTCAGCGAGGTAGGCACGCGTCTACCGTCCTTGGAGATGCGCTCGGTCTCGTAGTCGGAGACGGTCTCCCCCCGCGCTACCTTCAAGGAGATCTCCTTCATCTCGTCGATGCGGTCGGGGGGCGTGAGAATCGAGACGTTCTTGCCCTTGATCTCCTCCTCCGAGTAGCCGTAGAGCTTCTCCGCGCCGGGGTTCCAGCTGATAATGGTACCGTCCAAGCTCTTGGAATCTATGGCATCGGTGGAGTTCTGCACGATCGATGCCAGGCGAGCGCTCTCCTCCTCGGCCCTCCTGCGCTTGAGCAGGGTGCCGATCGCGAACGCCCATCCAAAAAAGACGAGGGCCAAGCCCAGGCCACCGGCCCCCAACAAGGCAAGCTGGTACGCCTCCAGGCGCTGTCTCTCTTGTTCTTCCGCGTCTTGCAGTGCCGCGAACGTAGCGTCCAGCCCCTCGATGTACCGCCGCTTGTAGCGCTCGTATTCCGGGCCCTCCAGAAGCCCCAGCGCCTCGGAGTCCCTCCCCTCTCGGTCCAACGCAAACGCGCGCTCCTCCAGCGCGAGCAGGCGATCCGTTGGCCCCTCGACGGTCCCGAACCGTCGCTCGACTTCGGGGGTCAGGAACAGGTTCAACGTCTCCTCGGTGAGGCCGACGAGTTCGGCATCGGCTTCGTCGTAGCGCTCCTCGTAGCGCTCCTCGAGCCTGGGATCGTCCTCGACGGCGACCAA
>JADDPR010000398.1:8292-17361 GCA_016781775.1 Rubrobacter sp.
TCGAGCCTGGGATCGTCCTCGACGGCGACCAACCTGGCGGACAGCGTGAGGGTTTCGTCCAGCAGCCTCAGTCGCCCGACGTTCTCCTGCAGGACCTCTCCCCGTTCGTCGAGCATCTGGGCCTGGCTCTGGGCCCTCCAGTAGAGCCAGCCGAGGACTACCGTGGCCAGAACTCCGACAACCAGAGCGGCCAGGAGTACGACGATGCGGCGATCCTCGCTTAAAACCCTCAATTCGTCCCCCCTGCCCCCGAAACTTTGAATCTACCTCCCCCACCCCTACCGGGTACTCGCTGCGGGCCACGAGCACCGCCCGGGGGCGGTCCCCAGCGACCCGGCTCTGTACCGAGCCCGCGAGGAGGGACGTCCAGACAACGAGGATGCCGAAGAAGGCGTAGGAGTACGGTCACAACAGCCCTCGCGGTGCCGCCACCGAAACGAGAACCCCGCCCTGCCACGCATGCTCGCATACTTCGCACTGCATACACCATTTTATCGGCCCGATAGCGGTAAATTCTTTAGCGGTACCGGTACACGACGACGGCCCTTCCCGAAAACATCGGAGGAGGGCCGTCTACTCTAGGTTGGAGATTTCCGGTTGCGGTCTAGCCAGCCGCGCGTCTTTGGACGTTCTCCAGAGCCGCGGTACGCACAACTTGCCGAAGGGCCGGTGAAAACTAAACCAGCCCGTCCGTTCGGGGTGAAAAAGCCGGGCCCACATTACCCCTTGCGCCCGGCTCAGCGTGACCTTCCGAAACTCTCCGCCGGTAATTACGCCCCGGGAAGTCACGACAACGAGGGCATCCTTAGGGATAGTCCGGAAGGTACGATCCCGTGCGCCCCTCGAGCGTTACGCCGATTCAAACTATCCCGCCCCCGGGCAACCCTCGGGTCTTCGGCCGAGCCGGGGAGCGAGAAGCTGGCGGGCTGGCCGGTCTAGGCGGAGACGGGGAGATCGGTCTTGCGCACCTCGACGGGGAGGGCGCGGCGGATCTTCTCGAAGTCCCGCACCTCGGCGTCGCCGACGAGCGTCGCGGCCACCCCTTCCTTGCCCGCTCGGGCCGTGCGCCCTATGCGGTGTACGTAGGTCTCCATGTCCTCGGGCAGGTCGTAGTTGAAGACGTGGGAGACGTTCGGGACGTCGAGCCCGCGCGCGGCGACGTTGGTCGCGACGAGGATGCTGGTCCGGCCCTTGGAGAACGCCGCGAGCGTCTTGTCGCGCTGCGACTGCGACTTGCCGCCGTGCAGCAGGCCGGCCCTGTAGCCGTCACGCTCGAGCTGGCGGTGCAGCTTCGTCGCCCCGTGCTTCGTGCGGCGGAACACGATGGCCAACGGCTTCTCCTCGGCGTCGAGGAGCGTCCTCAGGACGCGCGTCTTGTCCCGGGCGTCGACCCGGTAGTAGACCTGCTCGACGGTGTCGACCGTCGTCGTCTCGGACTCGACCTTCAGCCAGCGCGGAGAGTGCATGTGGCGCTCGACAATACCGCGGATCTCCTTCGGCATCGTCGCCGAGAACAGGGCGGTCTGCCGCTCGTCCGGCGTGTGCGAGAGGATGCGGCCGACGTCCGGGGCGAAGCCCATATCGAGCATCCGGTCGGCCTCGTCGAGCACGAGGTAGCGCACCCCGTTCAGGCGGAGCGTGCCCCTGTTCAGGTGGTCGAGGATGCGCCCGGGCGTGCCCACCACGACCTGGTTCGACCGGCCCTTGAGGGCCTTGATCTGGGGCCCTATCGAGACGCCGCCCGTCAGGACGAGCGGGCGTACCGGCGCGTAACGCGACAGGTTCTCGATCTCCCTGGCCGCCTGGGCCGCAAGCTCGCGGGTCGGCAGGAGCACGAGCGCCTGCACGCCGCGCACCTTCGGGTCGATGGCCTCTATAAGAGGGATCGAGAACGCGGCCGTCTTGCCGCTGCCGGTCTGCGCCATACCGACGACGTCCTCGCCTTCCAGGAGCGCGGGAAGCGCCAGGGCCTGGATGGGCGTCGGGGTCTCCCAGCCCTGCTTGGCCACGGCCTTGCGGACGGGCTCGGAGATGGGTAGATCCATGAAAGAGGCTTCGCGCGCCTCGTTCGGAGCATAGGTTTCCATAATGCGATTGTTCCTTCCTTTTCGCCACAAACAACAAACTGCACCACAAAGAGCGTACGTCTGGGGTGGCCACTCGTCGGACGAAGGAGGTCACAAGACACAAAAAAGAGATGCTCAGGTTACGGCCGGCATCTCGCAGATCGTGGACGTAAATTCTTATCGTGAAGCCGCTAGAGTGTAGCACTAAACAAGCGGCCTGGAGCAAGGCCCACGGCACCGGGCTAGACCTTCTTCCGGGTGTCATCCTCCACGGGGTACGGTATGAACAGTCCATGGAGATATTCGAGAACCTTCAGGCAAGTTCCAGGTTGGAGGCGGACGAGTTGGACGCCTACTCGCGGGTCGTGCGCGACGTCACCGACAGCCTCGGTCCGGCGGTCATCTCGATAGGGACCTCCTCCGGGCGCGGGGGCGGGAGCGGCGTGATCCTCGGCTCTCACGAGGGCACCACGACCGCCGTAACCAACAGCCACGTCGTCCGCGGCCTGCGGAGGGCACAAACGCAGGGACAGGGCGCGACGAAAGGCGACGGCCTCAAGGCGACGCTCGTCGACGGGACGACGGTGGACGCCGAGGTGCTCGGGGACGATCCCGCGAGCGACCTCGGCGTGGTGCGCTTCGCCACACCCCCGGAGGGCAACCTCACCGTGGCGCCTCTGGGCGAGGCGCAGAACCTCGTCGTGGGGCAGCTCGTCGTCGCGATCGGGAGCCCCTTGGGGTTCCAGCGGACCGTGACCGCGGGCGTGGTGAGCGCCCTGGGGCGTTCGATCCGCAGCCAGGGCGAAGGCGGACGCCGGGGGCGCCTCATCGAGAACGTCATCCAGACGGACGCCGCGATCAACCCTGGCAACTCCGGCGGCCCCCTCTCCGACGCCTCCGGCAGGGTCGTCGGCATCAACACCGCGATCATCGGCGGCGCCCAGGGCATAGGCTTCGCCGTCCCGGTCTCCGCGGCCTTCCGGCGCGTGGTCTTCGCCCTCGTCACCGAAGGACGGGTCAGGCGGGCCTTCCTCGGGGTCGGCGTCGTCACCCGCGCCGCCCAGGACGGCTCGGGGGGCGCCGGCGCGCAGGTCGAGAGCGTCTCCCCGAACAGCCCGGCCGCAAGGGCCGGACTGCGCCCCGGAGACCTCATCGTCGGCTTCGGCGACGATACCATCCGCTCCACGGACGACCTTCTCAACCGCCTGGACGGCCCCGCCATAGGCCAGGACGTCACCCTACGCGTCATGCGCGGAGGAAGAGAACTCGCCCTCACCACCAGACCGCAAGAGCAGCCGACGGAATAGGAAAGCCGGTCAGCCGGTACGGCGGCGAACGGTCCTGAGGACCTTCCGATTCAGACGAGCGGAGCGCCGGACCAACGCGGCCGGCCGGCAAGGGATAAGCTGACGGGCTGAAAGGCGCCGTCAAGGCGGCGCGCCGACAAGCTGACCAGCTTCCGACCAAGGGGAGGACCATGCCCGATGTAACTCTGGTGGTGCGTGGGCTCGGCGAGCCCGGGGAGGCCGAGCGCCTGCAAACCGCGATCGAGCGCATCGGCGCGGTGCGGGCGGCGAGCGTGGACGCCGAGAAGGGACTCCTGGCCGTCTCTTACGAGGGTGGGGAGGCGGAACTCGCCCGGATCGAGGACGCCGTAAAGGACGCGGGCTTCGAGCCCGAGCCCACCCCGGGCGCCGAGAACGCCGGAGGCTAGCGCGGCATGTCCGGGGAGACCTCCATACCGCCGGCCGAGGCCGCCCTCCTGCTCGGGATCCCGGAGGACGAGGCCCGGGAACTCGCCGGTCCCGACGGGGGCGTCCCCCCGCAGGCGTTGTTGGGGAGGGCCGGGACGACGGTGCTGGAGCTCGCGCGCGAGCTGGCCCGCGCCCGGGAGGAGGCCGGCCGGCTCTCCGGCCAGCTCAAGGAGATCCGCGCGGCGAACCTCCGGCTCCAGGGCGAGCTCAAGGCGGGGACCGGGGAACGACGGCGCCTCACGGAGGAGGTGCTGGAGCTCAGGGCGGCGGCCGAGGAACGGCTCATGCTCATGGAGCGCATCGAGCGCATAGCGGGTATCGAAGGGGAACTATCCGAGGCCGAGGCCGAGCTGGAGAGGCTACGGTCCCGCGGGCTCCTCGCCCGGCTCCTGAACCGACCGTAGCGGTCCGCCCCTGACGCCCCCTCCGGGCTCCAGGCCGTATCTCCCGAGTCGAGCAGGTGTCGGCGGCGATGCTCCGGGGCCAGAGCCATGAACGGGAACCGTCCACACGGCCTCAGTCGTTGCCTCGGGCGGGGAACGCTACCACCCGAAGGTGCTTCGGGTGGCGTCGGTACTGCCAATTGCGTTCCCTGGCGGTGGCAGCGGCGGAGTCGGTGGGGACTGCGGCGGTTACGGCGTAGTTAGCGACGTGCACGGCGTGCCCAGCAACGTGGGCGGTTGCGGCGGCGTGACCGGCGGCACGGGCGGCAGCGCGAGCCGCGGCTCCATCGGCGTCGCGGGCGGCGGCATGGGCGGCAAACGCGGCGGCGCGCGCCTCGCTCACCGCGATCTCGTTACGCACCCACGCACGCCGTGCTTCGACGGCATTCCGAGGTCGGTCGTCTCTCGGGTGCTCCTCCTCGAAGTATGGCAGTACGTGCCCGGCGCAATCGGTGGCCCAGAGCGCCAACAACCAATGGTCTCGCTCGTCGAGCCTCATTCCTCTTCCTCCCTCTGCTTGCGCCGCCCTCGACGGGGTGCCGGCCGTCCAACTCCCGTTGGATGGCTCGCCGCTCTTACGGCATCGGCATCTCGCTATCAGATGCTTGACACCAAGAACCATCCAAACGGCCCAAAATCTGTCCGCTTGGGGGCACAGCCTAGCCGCCCAGGACAGTAAAGATGGCGACCACGACGAAGATGGCGTAGAGGACCCCTCCGCCCATCAGGTACGAGGCCCGAATCGGCCTGAGGTTTTTGAGCGTGAAGTAGATGTACGCGCCCGAGATCAGGGCCAGCACCACGGAGAAGATGTCCAGGAAGCTCAACTCCCAGCGGGTAAACAGGATACCCAAACTCACCGGGACGGTGCTCTGGAAGAGCATCGCCCCCGTTATGTTCCCCATCGCCAGGATGTCCTTGTTATCCCTCATCCAGAGGACGGAGTTGGACTTCTCGGGCAACTCCGTCGCCAGGGGCGCGAGGATCAGGACGATAAGGCCCGCCGGTATTCCCAAGACTCGGAGCCGTGCTCGACCCCCTCGATAAAGAAGTGAGCCCCCAACGCCATCACCACGAGCGCGCCCAGAAGCTGCCCTGCGACGGCCCAGGTCGGTGCCGGGGGGCGGGAGGGCCAGAGCGTCAGCTTATCGGGGACCTCCTCGAGGCCGCCGCCCCCCTCCCTGATGGTGCGGTACACGTAGTATGCGTATGCCCCGAGCAACACCACCGCCAGAACGACCTTCGCGAAATACGGCAGCGGGAGAACTCCCGCCGCCGCGGCCAGCGTGAAGAACACGAGAAAGTAGCCCATGTCCGCGACCGTCACTTTCGTGTTCATGTCGATCCGGTCGCGGGTCCGCCTCCGACCCCGTACAGGTAGGCCGAGACCCCCACGACCAGCATGGCGAGCGTGGTGAGCAGGAAGGGCGCCCCGAGGATGGCTCCCGTCCCGATCTCACCGGCCGACTCGGGATCCCTACCGACGAACACGGCGCCCAAAATGGCGATGATCGGGATCATCGTCTCCGGCAGCGCGGTCCCGACGGCCCCGGCCCCTGGGTTCAACCGCTCGCCGAAGATCTCGACCGCGTTCGTAAACAACGCCGCCGCGCCAAGGATCGCGGCGAGGGAGAGAACCAACTCGAGTACCGTCAACGGACACCTTCTTCGATCTTTTGAGCCAGGACCGACATCTCTTACCCCCTTCTCGAGCGGTTACACTACGACGGATGCACACCCGATCGGAAAACCTCAAGAGCATTCTCGCCGCCGTCGCCGAGGGCACCCTCTCCCCCGACGCCGCCGCGGGCCGCCTGAGCGAGGGCGAGGTCCGCTACCTCGACGTCGCCGCCCTCGACCTCGGCCGTGCGGCCCGCAAGGGCGTCCCCGAGGTCGTTTACGCTCCCGGCAAGACCCCCGAACAAGTAGCGAGAATCTGCGCCGCGATGCTCCAGAGCACGGAGCGCGTGATCGTCAGCGGCCCGAACGAGGAGCACGAACGCCTGACCCGTCAGCTTCTCCCCGGTACCCCCATAAGGCACGCGGGCCGCGCCCTCGTCGTGGGGACCGGGGAGCCCGCGTCCACGGGTGGTCGTCTCTACGCCATCGGCGCCGGTACCTCCGACCTGCCGGTCCTGGAGGAGGCCGTGGCGGTCGCCCGCGAGATGGGGGTCGCCGTAAGGACCACCCACGACGTGGGTGTGGCGGGCCTGCACCGCCTGCGCGGCCCGCTCGAAGAGCTCCGCGCCTTCGACCCGGACTGCGTGATCGTCGCCGCCGGCATGGAGGGCGCGCTCCCGACCCTCGTCTCGGGCCTCGTCGCCGTCCCGGTCATAGGTCTCCCGACCTCGGTCGGCTATGGCCTAGGCGGGGACGGCACCGCCGCCATCCTCGGGATGCTCCAGAGTTGCTCCCCGGGACTCTCGGTCGTCAACGTGGACAACGGGGTCGGCGCCGGCGCAACCGCCGCCCTGATCGCCAACCGCGCAGCCCTCCACCGCGACGGAACCCGCGAAAACGGCCACGCAGGCAACACGGACGCCTCCTCCTAAAGGCCCCGGAGCCGTGCGCCTCTTCATCGCCGTGACCCCGCCGCCGGAGGTGCGGCGCGCGGCACTCGAAGCCGTCGAGGGGGCGGCGCGGGATTTGGGAGGCGCCGTAAGGTGGACAAAGCAGGAGAACATCCACTTCACCTTGAAGTTCCTCGGCGAGGTGCCCGACGAAACCATGGAGGGCGTACGGGGCGCGTTGAGGGAAGCGTGCTCCTCCCACGCCCCATTCCACGCGCGCCTGCGGGGCCTGGGGACCTTTCCGACGCCGCGACGAGCCCGGGTGGTCTGGGCCGGCATAGACGAGGGTGCGAAGGAGATGACCGAGCTGGCGGCGAGGGCCGAATCCGCGCTGGAACCTCTAGGCTTCCGGCGCGAGGGACGCCCCTACGTGCCCCACGCGACCCTCGGGCGCGCACGCAAGCGTCCGGTCAGCATCGACCTGACCGGGGCGAGCGTCCCGAACGCGCCGACCTTTCGGGTCCGTAGCGCGGAGCTGATCAAAAGCACCCTGGCCCCGGGAGGGTCGATCTACGAAGTTCTGGAGGCTTTCGCCCTGGGTGGTGCCAGAGGGGCCTACTCGAGGTAGAGGTTGATAAGCGGCCCGACGTTCACGAGCACAAAGAGCAGTATCAGGATCATGAAGGTGATCATCAAGAAGTTGTTGCCGCTCAAGCCAACCATGCCTTTCGCCCCGGGTTCAAGTCTTGGCGCATTCTATCCCCGCTCCGGCCGCTCCGCACGCATCCGCCTCTCCGCGGCTTCCTAGAGCTCGCTGGAGTAGAAGACCCGGCGCAGCGGGGGCGGATCGTCCCCGCTGACGAACCCCTGGCGCAGGGCGTGAAACTCCTCGACCTTTCCGGAGGCCAGACGCACGTTCGGGTCCGGGTGGGATTTGAGCTCCAGGATCGGATCGAGTTCGGCCGCGACGTTGACCCGCTCGAGCCCCCCGACGGGTCGCGGCTCCTTGTAGAAGATCCTGCACTCGTAAGCATCGCCCTCGGCGTCGTAGGAGACCAGGATCATCTCTGGGCGAGGGGCCAGCCCCAGCGGCAGGTTGCGTAGCTCATATAGCACCTTCCGGCGCCGGTACACCTCGCGCTGGCGCTCCTCACGCACAATCTGGGAGAACTCGTCGACCTCGACCGCAGCGTAAGACTCGTCGCGCGCCTCCTCCGCCTCTCGGACCCAGCGCTCGATCTCCTCGACGTCCATCCGCGCCCCGCAGGCCGGGCACAAGTACTCCGGTGCCACGGCGGAGCGCAATCCACCCGAATGCATGCAATTTTCAGAAGAGATCTTCATTAGGCCGCCCATTGTACTGCATCCTACCCGTCCCACGTCTCGACCGGAGGTCGACGGAGATCTCCACCCACACCGCAGCCTTACGCCCCACGCAGGACGACCGCACGCAACCGACCATCCGGCCAGCGTCCCGTCGAGGCTCGATCGCCCGTTTGGACCGCATCTCCCCCACAGGACCGTCTGTAGCTCAAGTTCAGGTAGAGTAGCGTCCCGGGTGTGCGCGCCGTTTCCCCGGGCTGTATTCTCCGCTCTATGTCTGGGGAACGGCGCGTGGCGCATCTCGTGTTCAACCCGGCCGCGGGCAGGGGAAGGGCCGATGCCCGGCGGAAGGGCATCGGCGCGTACCTTGCGGGGCGTGGGATCGAACCGGTGTGGCACGTGACGGAGGGGCCGGGGCACGCCGAGAGTATCGTCCGTGGGCTGCCGGCTGGCGGGTGTGCCGTCGCGGTCGGGGGCGATGGCACGGTACACGAGGTGGCGGCGGCCTGCGCCGACACGGGGCGTGTCATGGGCGTTCTGCCGATCGGGAGCGGCAACGACTACGTCAAGGCGCTCGGTATCGGCACGCGCCTCGAACGGGCCCTGGAGGTCGTGGCCGGCGGCAAGGTGAGGTACGTCGACACGGGCGAGGTCAACGGCATCCCGTTCAATAACGGGCTTGGGATAGGGTTCGACGCCGAGGTCGCCGCCGGCGTCGCGGAGGCGCCCAAGGTCCTCGGGGGGTTCGGTGGGTACCTGTGGTCGGTCGGCCGCCTGCTGCTGGGGATGAAATGCCACCGCGCGAGCATGAGGCTCGGGGAGGACGGGGAGGCGTTCGAGACGAAGACCATCCTGCTGGCGGCAGCTTTGGGCACCACCTACGGCGCCCGCTTCAAGCTCGCCCCGGAGGCGAGCCTCGGCGACGGGGCCTTCGACGTCGTCTGGTCCGAGGAGTTGGACCGGGCGGAGGTGC
>JADDPR010000200.1 GCA_016781775.1 Rubrobacter sp.
ACCGGTGCCAACGCCTAGACGACGAGCGGTGGTTCCCTTGGCCGCCGTGCGAGGCTCCGCGTCGTGGGTACCTCCGTCCCAGACACAAAGCAGTTTCTCGCCGACCGTATGGGAGACAACGAGGAGTGGCCAACAGCAGCATGCCCGCCGCCGACCAGGCTCAAGGACCTGGCAAGGGTCCTCCTGACGGGCCCACTGACCTCCCCAGGTCGTCGTGGCGGGAGGTCGTGAAGCGCACGATCCGCGAGTTCAAGGAGGACGACCTGACGCTGTTGGCGGCTGCGCTGACCTACTACGGCGTGCTGTCGCTGTTCCCGGCCCTGCTCGTGCTGGTGTCGATCCTCGGGCTTCTCGGCGCCTCGACTACGCAGACGCTGGTCGACAACCTCGCCAGCCTCACTCCGGGCCCGGCCCGCGAGGTGGTCACCAACGCCATCCGCAACCTCCAGTCCGCGTCCGGCGCAGCGGGCATGGCTTTCGTCTTCGGCCTCCTGGGGGCCTTGTGGTCGGCGTCGGGGTACGTCGGCGGCTTCATGAAGGCCTCCAACGTCATCTATGAGGTCGAGGAGGGTCGCCCGTTTTGGAAGCTGCGGCCACTGCAGATCGCCGTGACCGTCGTGCTCGTGCTCGTGGCCGCGGTGATCACGCTCTCGATCGTCCTTACCGGCCCGCTCGCGCAGAGAGTCGGCGACGTCGTCGGGCTCGGCGGCACGGCCTTGACCGTGTGGAACATCGCCAAGTGGCCCGTCATCGCCCTCGTCGTTTCTCAGGTCGTCGCCTTTCTGTTCTGGGTGGCGCCGAACGTCCACCAGCCGGGCTACCGCTGGATCAGCCCCGGCGGGATCCTCGCGGTCGTCCTGTGGATCGTCGCCTCGGCCGCCTTCGCGTTCTACGTGTCCAACTTCGGCTCCTACAACAAAACCTACGGGAGCCTCGCGGCGGTGATCATCTTCCTCATCTGGCTATGGGTCACCAACGTCGCGATCCTGCTCGGGGCCGAGATGAACGCCGAGATCGAACGCGAGCGCCAGATCGCGCAGGGTCACCCCCCCGGAAAGGAACCGTTCCTCCCCCAGCGCGAGCCCGCCTAAAGGTGGACCGCACCGAGCAACGGCGTG
>JADDPR010000116.1:0-3826 GCA_016781775.1 Rubrobacter sp.
CTTCGTGCCCTTGAGAAGGTCGCGACGGCAGAACCGCTCGCTGCAACCGGAACACCGAACACTCTTGACGCAAGCTATGGTATCGGGCAGTTAAACAACCCCCATACGGGGTTAGAATAGTTCCACCATTATGGGCCGGGGTTGCAACGTCCCGGCCCTTCCTGTTGTCCTTACTAATCCAGCTGCCTAAAAGGGGACAGATTCCGCCAAAGGATCCTCGCCACAACTTGGGACGGAGCCGAAAAAGGCCGCTGGACGCGAACGAAGGTAAGGAGTTCTTATGGGCCGACTAGCGAACGTGGGTGACCGGAAAGGTCCACGCACGGAGCGGTTGGTGTTCGCGGAAGAGGCGGGCACGAACACCTCGCTTGGGTCCGTTTACGCATCACGGTACTGCTCGCGCGACGTAAGTCAACTGCACCGCAGACCGCTGTGGGACGGCCCGATCGCCCATACGGGGTCAAGAAGTCCACATAGGCCTCAACCGAAAGGACCGATTGCTCGACGTAGAGGAGCCGTCGTCGGCCGCGTCTGCGACGTCTTTGGCTGATTTGCCGGTCTTCGCAACGGGTAATAACTTTTTCGGTAAAGCAGATGGATTAGAAAAGGAGTTGGGTTTGATCAAGGGTGTGGCGAACGTGTGGGTACCCGTGGAGGACACGGACCGAGCCGTAGGTTTCTACGAGAACACCTTGGGCCTCCCGGTAGTGAAGAGGGATGGGCCTTGGGCAGAAGTCGACGCGAACGGCGTCAGGGTCGGTCTAAACGGCCGAGAGCCTAAGGGTACTCAGGCCAGCGGCGGTCCTGTGCTCACCTTCCAGCCCGACGGCAGCCTCGAGGAGACCATCGAACAGCTCAAAAGCAAGGGCGTCGAGTTCCCTGCGGAGATCTCCGAGCACGACTGGGGTCGCGTAGCAACTTTTAAGGATAGCGAGGGCAACGACCTGCAGCTCTACGAGCCGCCACAAGGCTAAAAACCCGGGGAGATTTGAGGTGCGGGACCTATTCAGGTCCCGCACCTTTGTACTTGCTTTCCCCGTATCGGCTTTCAATTACCCTATCCGCTACCTGTGAGCAGTTGGCCCCGGTGTTCGGACCTTCGGCCAGCTTACCGGTCCTCTTACCACCCGAGATTTGCCCCAACCCTCTTGCGGTCTAAGCTTTAGCGATCCTTCGAGGCGCAGTGGCTGCATTGTCAAGCGGGGGGCTAAACGAGAGCGCGCTACTCAGCTCCTCGATCATCTTCGCTTCTTCGGTCCTGCCCGCTTTTAGGGGGTCACCGCATGATTCGAGCCCTACAGCATCAGTTGGGCTTCTTCGTCGCCGGTCCCGGCAGATCTTCCTCTCCCAACGCCCGGAGGATGCGCTGCCACAGGCCCTGCTTCGCCCACAGCTCGTGGCGCCGGTAGGCGGTCTCCCACTTGCCGTACTCCTCGGGCATCTCCCGCCACGACGATCCCGTCCTCGCTACCCAAAGTATGCCGCCCAACACTCGGCGATGGTCGAGGGGTGGCCTGCCTATCCCGCCCCTCTGCGGCGGCAGCAGGGGACGAACCAGCTCCCACTGCTCGTCGGTAAGCCTTGCCTCCTCGGGCGCGATCGCGGCGACCTCGAGCGGCCCTTCCGTGCCCAGCGCTTGCCGGGCGGCGCGTTTCGCTGCCGGGCTTGCCTTTCGGCAGCGGGCGGCCGCGGCTTGGTGCGCCCGCCTCCACGTCGACCACCCCAAGAGGAAGCGTCTTCGCTCCTTCGGCTCTACACCATCGCGAGCACCAGACGGCGCACCTCGGGCACCGTCGGGGGGATCAGGCCCGGAGCGAGGTCCCCCTTTTACCGGCGTCTTCCTCGCGGGCGGCGAGCCGGACGACGACCAGGAAGGCGTGGGCGAGCAGGCAAAGGGTTACGTGGCGGTACCACGAGTCCCACCTCCTCACCTCGTAGTGGTCGAGTCCCACCTCGCCCTTGGCCTCCGCGAAGCATTGCTCCACCGCCCATCGGTCCTGGCACACCCCGACGAGCTCTTCGATCGTCGTGCCTTCCGGGCCGTAGGCCTGGTAGAAGCCGAGGTCCTCGGGCTCGTCGGTGCTCCTCCGGACCAAGAGCCAGCGGCGCATCCCTTTCTCGGGGTCCGCCGCGAGGTCCAGGCACGCCCACTCCCGCGGGCGCCTCCCGCCACCGTCCCGGGCGGGGCGCACCTCGGAGAACGCGTCCTCGGGCAGCCGCTCGACGTGCTGCTGTATCTTCTTCTTGCGTCCGCCGAGCGGGACGGCGTTGGTCTTCGGCACCATCACCACGTAGGGGCATCCCCGCTCCTCCAGCCACCCTCGGAAGGAGTGCAAGCGACCGTAGAACGAATCCGCCACGACCCACCTGGCGGGTACGCCCGCAGAGAACGCCCGCTCCAGCATCTCCTCGGCCAGCTCCACCTTGTTGCGGAAGGTGATCTCCTCGGGAACACCGGCCTCCTGTCGCCGGGCGGGATCGCTCGCCCACTTCTTCGGTAGGTAGAGAGCCCGGTCGACGAAGGCGGCGCCCTTGCTGGAGGCGTAGGCCAGGAACACCCCGACCTGGCAGTTGACCGTGTCGCCGGCCGTCCCCGTGTACTGGCGGGCGACGCCGACGCTCTTTTGGCCCTTCTTCAGGAAGCCGGTCTCGTCCACGATGAGGATGCCCGTCTCCTCGTCGCCGAGATGCTCGACCACGTAGGAGCGCAGGTCGTCGCGGACCTCGTCGGCGTCCCACTTGGCCGAGTTCAGGAGGCGCTGGACGCCCTGCGGGTCGGGCTCCCCGACGGCCTCGGCGATTGCCAGCCGTTCTTGCGCTCGGCCCTACCGAACAAGCCGTGCAGGTAGCGCTTAGCCCGGTCCCTGGCCTCCGAGCGGGCGAAGCGGTGGGCTATGCGCCCGTGCATCTCCTCCAACACTTCTGTCCACCGGGCGACCGCTGCCGACCCGACGATCCCATCCTGCGCGACCATGGCGCTCCCTTCCTCGTTCCACCGGAAGGTTAGAGTACGAGCGCCCTAACTGAGGCTGTAGGGCCGGAATCATGCGTTCCTCCCAATAGCGCACCATCTCGGGGTTGGTCACCGGAGATCCGCGAGCACTTGCCGGGCCGCCGCCTCGCCGCTCTCTACAGCGCCTTGCATGAACTGGGGCCAACTGGAGCGCTCGGCGTTTGCGTAGTGGACGCGGCCGTGCGGGCGCGCAAGACCGGGGGAGCCGTAGGAGGGGACGCTCTGGTGCCACGGAGCCCCCGCTCGAATCCAACCCTGGAGCAGGCAGAACCCGCTCTAAACCCGTGACGGGGTCCGCTACGCCAGCCTAGGTAGCCGGAGTAGGGGTCGGTGAGGGGCGGCCGGACCATGGGCCGCTCTCGCGAAGCTTCTTGGAGGACTACGGGGATCTCCGGTACTGCCAGGGGCGAGGGAGACGGTGCTGCCGCACTCTTACGCGGCCGTTTTGATGCCCCGCCGGACGAGCCACAGCACCGCAGGGTAGCCGGTCAAGAACCCCAGGATCAGCCCGATCTGCATGAGGAACAAGAACGTTACGTCGGTGAGGGGGGGCATGAAGAGCAAGAAGTGCATGACCAGCATCCAGCCGCCCATACCGACGTCGAAGGCCAAAACCGTCACGAAAGCTATCAGCAGGGCGACCCCGAGCCCCTTGCCTGAGCGGCGTAGGCCACGCGCCGGCACAGTCGAGAAGAAGTACTCGAAGACGAACAGGAGCAGGGTGGCGATCACGGCGATGACCAGGATCATCATCCAGAGTGCCTCGCCGGCGATGGCCAGGCCCGAGAAGACGACCAGCGGCACGCCTATGAC
>JADDPR010000116.1:3852-4332 GCA_016781775.1 Rubrobacter sp.
CCGGGGTCCCCCCGGTCGCGGCGGCGGCGGGGAGGCTCTTCTCGGGGGGAGCGCCGTGCTCCTTCTGCCACCTATCGCTGCGGGGGCGGCCCCAACGGTTGTACGCCCAGAGTCCCAAGGGGCCGAGGTAGAGGGCGGTTATGGGCCACACGGCCTCCATCGCCCTGTTGCGCTGGCGGTAGCCGCGACCGTAGACGTCGTAGAGGATCGCGACCGCGCACAACACCGCGATGCCCACGAAGATCCATGAGATCACCGTCAACCACGCGGGGATCATGGGCTCCATAGCGCTCATATCCATGGCGCCCTTGTCCATTCCGTCCATGTTCATCGTGCGAACGCTCCCTTCCCAAATCTTGCTGTCATCTGCCTTCTACTCCCGACTTGGATTTTTGACACGGTGAAGCGAATGCTAGCCACACGCCGTGAAGGAGCGGTGAAAAAGCGGTGTGCATCAGGCCCTCGAGGGCGAGGTCGACG
>JADDPR010000147.1:0-347 GCA_016781775.1 Rubrobacter sp.
GGGAGACGCCCGCCCGGTCGGCCAGCTCTTGCTGCAACAGGCCCCGCGACTTGCGTAGCTCCCGAACCTTGCGACCTACCGGCACCGTCGTAGCATCCATGCTCGGCATTATACACGAGTAAAAAGATTTTGACTTTTTCCCGCAAAACGGCACATTTTGGCTTGACTCTAATGACAAAAGCGTTTATCATATGGGTACATACAAAAGGCCCCGGTGACGAGTTTGGCGACCTGGCACCGAGGCCCTGGGACAAGGAGGCGGACACCCCCATGACCACGACGAGTATACCGAAGGCCGAGGAGCAGGTTCGGTGCTTCCGGCACGAGGGCGAGGGTTGCCCCAGGTG
>JADDPR010000147.1:371-837 GCA_016781775.1 Rubrobacter sp.
CCCGGTCTGCGCCGGGTGCGGCGAGAGCGCCCGGACCCTCTCGCCGGCGCGGACGGCCAAGAGCCCCGAGGAGGCCAGGGCCCTTCCGCGCTACTGCCCGCGGTGCAACCCACGACGCCGGCGCGGCATCGCTGCGGCGTTGGCGGCGCTCGAAGGGATGGGGGCCTGATGGCCCCCCGTCCCGTGGCCGCCGTGGAGGTCCACCACCGGATCCCGCGCAACCTGCTCGGCTTCTGGGACCGCGGCCACGGGCCCGGCCTTGAGCCCGAGGACCTGCAAGCGTGGTTCGAGTGGGAGGGGGAGGCGTTCCGCTACGGCGTGGACCCGGACGTGACGCGCGAGGAGCTCTGCGCCCTCATCGACGGCTCGACCGTGGAGCTCCCGCGCGAGGAGCACCGCGCCATCCACGCGAAGCAGTGGGCGGAGTGGGGGAGCCTCGGGGGGACGGAGACGCTCCGGCGCTACG
>JADDPR010000352.1 GCA_016781775.1 Rubrobacter sp.
TATCCAACAGGCACATGCGAACGCCGGGTTCGACCGGAAAACCGCAAATACCGGACCCTCGGATTCGGGCGTCGATGGAGCGGCGCTAGGGCAAGATGGAGGAGACGAAGGGCAAGCACGACGCCATGGACGAGGCCCGATGCCCCGGGCCCATCAACGCAGCGGAGCTCTTTCCCGACCGCGAGACCCGCTCCCGATAAAGCCCGCACCGCGAACGTAGCCGAGCACGCCCTCAAGCAAGGCCCTCATGCCCGTAACGGGTTGGTACGGAGACGATCTCCGCTCCCCCGATGCCCCGCTTCATCTCCGACGACGGGCTCGGAGAGGGCCTCGCTCTCTACCGCCTGACGACCGCCTCCGAAGAGCCCGCCGAAACCTCCGCCGGGAGAGGCGCGGCGCCGACCGGACCACTCCCGGACGCGACGAGTGAGGACCGGGGCGAAAACCCGGCCCGGAACCGGCTACCGAGCTTCCTGGATCCTCCGCTCGAGGCTCGCCAGAATCGCCTTACGGTTCTTGTGTTCCATCTCGTAGGCCCGAATCCTCTTCAGCTGCGCAACCGAAAGCCCGTCCAGCTTCTCGATAACCTGCGCGCTCGTGAGCCTAGCGTAGCCCGGGATCGGGAACGAGGCGGCACTCGTCTCCGGCTTCGGCTCCTCTGCAGCCTCCCCGCGCGCCATCACCGCAACGCCGAAAGAGCCCACGGGCGAGAAGGCCAGCTCCCAATACGCCTCCGCGGCCTTCCCGGTAAGCCGCTGGAGCGTCTCGCGCTGCTCCTCGGCCTGCTCGAAAAGCTCCTGCGCCAGCGCGAGGTTGGCCTCGGTCTGGCGCTGGGCGCCCCGTATTGCCCCTTCGAACAGGGTCTGCAACAACCTCACGTTCCTCTCCTGCCAACCTACCGTGCGGTCGGTTAACTCCTTGTAAGGCTCCACGATCTGCCCCGCAAAGTCCTGCGCCAGCCGATTAACCGCGATTATAGGTTCCATACCGAACTCCTTGCTTACTTCCATGTGCTATATGCAGTATACACATATATGGTTAATTGCAAACCTATACTTGGGCCTTGCACATAAAGTGCCCCTAATCGGAGACTTTTGGTGCATAAACGCCGCCTGCACCAAAAGTCTC
>JADDPR010000176.1 GCA_016781775.1 Rubrobacter sp.
CAGGACCGACTACATGGTCTGCCCCGCTTGCGGGATCGACGAGTTGCGTCACGACGAAGGGGGTGCGGCCTGCTGCGAGCGGTGCGACCGCGCCTGGGGCGAGGACGTGACGGAGGCCCTCAAGCAGATAGCCTCCCTGCCCGACGCAGCGGGGAGCCGTCCCTGCGAGTGCGGCCACCCCGAGATGCGCCGCCTTCCCGACGGGGTCTTCCACTGCCCGTCCTGCGGCTCCGAGGTCCTGCCGATCGTCGCCGACCCGAAGGCGAAGGCCGCAAGCGACGCTTACCGGAGCGGCTGGGCGTACGGGCTCTTCGGCAAGGCCGAGAGTTTCGCCAGCAACGACGAGCTCGGTAGATGGGAGGACCCCCTCGAGAGGCTCCGTTTCTACCGGGGATGCCGCGCGGGTCGGGAAGCCCTCGGTTCGGGGGTCGCACGACAAGCAGGGTAGACCGCGAAGAGGTTCGGAAGGAACGGCCGCGGGTTGGGGGCGACACAGAGCGCTCGAAGCGGCACGAAAGCGAGGGGCAGCGAGATGTCGAACGAGACGAAGCTCTTGACGAGCGAAAAGGTGTTGCTCACGATCGCGGGACCGCTGTCGCTGCTCATGGCGATCGCTACCGTGGCCGGTTGAGGGAGGGTCGCAAGCCTGTTTCGGTACGTTCCCCGACGGTGACCTTGGGGCCGCAGAATGAAGGGGCAGGCTCGGAAGGATTCGAACCTCCGACACGGGGTTTGGGAAACTGGTGCTCTATCTCCGTTGTGAGTGGGCGGTTAAGAGTCTCAGGTCCCGTTTTGTTTCTCGGAGATCCTGCCGGGCAACCGCCGTTCGACATGTACCGTACCGGGCCGCAGGTTTGCCGAGCGGCCCTTATCTTGTTCCTGTTAGTCCTCGATCCGTTCCACGGTGATACGGACGCGTCCTGCCGATCTATAACCCCTTTGTTCGGGAATGCCGAGGTGCTTTAACAGCAAATCTCCTAATTGGTCGCCGTCGAGGAAGATGAAGTAGTTTCGCATCGGTCCGATCTCCAACAATCCTTCTGCCACAAACTTATCCCAGTCCGACTTTTCGATAGAGAAGTCTTGATTCATCTTCGCCTCCACTAATGGTTCCGGAGATTT
>JADDPR010000478.1 GCA_016781775.1 Rubrobacter sp.
AGCTAAAACGGAAGAAGCCAGGGTCGCGTAAGCTTAATCTGTCCGCTCTAGCGGGGGAAGCCCACCCGGATTTGCACCCGTACCCTCGCACCAACGAAGCGGGTACCCTGCCGTAGCGCATCAGAGGGAGGCTGCACCCTTCGGCCCATTTCTTCCCCAATCCCCGCCGAAAGGCTGCTCAAGGCTTGCCTTTGACCGCGCTCATCGCTTAGATGGGCGCATGGCAGAATCCAAGAACGCGGGCGAAATTCTCGGGGCTGTGGTCGAGAATGGGCGCGATGAGCTGTCCCGGGCCTCCTTGGGGCTGACCATCAGCGGCTTCGCCGCCGGGCTCAACATCTCGTTCTCGGCGGTGGCCCTTGCGGTCGTAGGCGCCATGACCGGAGGCGTGGGGCTCGCCGCGATACTGGCCTATCCCATCGGCTTCCTCATCGTCATACTGGGCAGGGCCCAGCTGTTCACGGAGAACACCGTGACGCCCGTGGCCGTGGCGCTCACGGACGCGAGGAGCATACCGAACATGCTGAGGCTGTGGGTGGCGGTCTTCGTCGCCAACGTCCTCGGCGCCATCGTCTTCTCCGCCGCGATCGTCTACGGGCACATCCTCGAGCCCGGGGCCCTCGAGGTCCTGTTCGGGGAGGTCTCCCACAAGGCCGGGTTGGGCTTCGGGGGCGTGTTCTTGAAAGCAATCTTCGGCGGCTGGCTGGTCGCCCTGATCGCCTGGCTCGTTGCGGCCTCCCAGGACACGATCTCGCGAATCTTCTTCGTCTTCTCGCTGGCGGCCCTGATCCCGGCGGCGGGGCTGACGCACTGCATCGCGGGCTCTGCGGAGTTCCTGATAAGCGTCTTCTCCGGCGAGCAGACCTGGGGGAGCTACCTCGGCGGCTTCCTGCTGCCCACCACCCTGGGCAACACCGTGGGCGGGGTGATCCTGGTCGCGCTCCTGAACTACGGGCAGGTGATGGGCTCGAAGGCGAAGACGCGCCTCTCCGGCGTCACGGACGAAGAA
>JADDPR010000219.1 GCA_016781775.1 Rubrobacter sp.
TACCGAATCCGGGTGAACGGTTCTCGGAGCGTCACGACGCCTCGGGCCACCAGTGGTAGTTCGTGAGGTCCCTGATGGCCTCAGTTTGGTCGAGCAGCTCGACGCAACGCTCCGCCAGCGTTTCCTCGAGTTCCTCGATCTCCTCGAAGAGCCCGTTGGCCACGGCCTCGTTGGTCAGCGGCCACAACCTCTCCGCCGGCTGCAGCTCCGGCGAGCCGGAGGGCAGGAACTCCAGGTGTATCCCTTCGGGGACCTCGACCTCCCCCCCGGTGTGCCACCCGGCCCGATCCACCACCAACAGGATGCGCTTGCCCTTGCCCGCCCCCACCTCTTCGGCGAACTCTTTGAGAGCCATCGAGAACAGCTCCACGTTGACCGTGGGCAGGATCAGCCAGAAAACCTCCCCGCTCTCGGGGCGCACGAAGCCGTAGAGGTAGGTCCACTCGTAGCCCCTCTTGAACCGGGCGGCGGGCCTCTTTCCCACCGGCGCCCAGACCCGACGAATCACCGGCTTCAGACCCAGCCGGGCCTCGTCCTCGGCCCAAAGCTCCACCTGCTCGGCCTCCGGATGGGCCTCCTTGAGCTCCTCCAGCTTCACCGGGAGGCTTTTTTGAAAGCCTCCCGCTCGGAAGCGTCGGCCCCCCGGGCGTTCGAGGGCCTCGGAACCTGGGGGCTGTATCGCACCTTCCTCAGGTACTCCCAGCCCCGCTGGACGTGCACCTTCTCCAACCCCGTCCTCGCTTCGATCCAACGCGCCACCTTGGGCCCGCTCCACATCCCCCCTCCCGGAGGCGGCCCCGCAAGAAGAGCCGCCCGAAGCTCCGCCCGGCCCTCCTCGTCGAGCAACGCCCTCTCCTTGGCCCCGGGATTGCCGTGGCGACGATCGCCGAGTCCCTCGACCCCTTCGGACTCGTAGCGCCGGGCGATCTCCCTGGTCCACTTCTCCGAGTAGCCCACCATCCGGGCCACCTCGCCGAGCGAATCCCCGAGCGACATGCGCCAGATCATCAGCAAGTGGGTACGCAGCACGGGATCGCTCGCCTTCCGGTAGAGGCCCTCCAACCGGGAGGACTCCGACTCCTGCGTATTTCGTTTCTCACTCATGCCAGAAGTATACAACCGG
>JADDPR010000007.1 GCA_016781775.1 Rubrobacter sp.
AACTCGCCAAGATTGCGGCTAGGCATGACGAGCTCGGGCGCGATGTCTACATCACGCTGAACGAGGTAAAGCCCGATCTTCTGGCGAGGCGGTCCAACCGCATCGACCGGATCGGGAAGAAAGACGCGCTCACAAGCGACAACGACATATACCGGCGGCGCTTTATGTTCGTGGACGTGGATCCGACGCGCCCGGCTGGCATATCCAGTACGGACGAGGAGAAGCAGAAGGCCAAGGCCGTCGCCATCGCGGTTCGGGACTACCTCAAGAAACGCGGCTGGCCGGACCCCATCATCTGCGACTCAGGGAACGGCTACCACCTCCTCATCCCGATAGACCTGCCCAACGACCCGGCAAGCCTCGCCCTCGTGGCCGGCGTCCTCGCCGCTCTCGACTTCATGTTCTCGGATGACGGGGCCGAAGTTGATACCGGGACCAAGAACGCTGCTCGTATAACCAAACTCTACGGGGTCACGGCACGCAAGGGCGACCACACCCCCGGGCGTCCGCACCGAACCTCAAGAATCCTCAAGGCCCCGGAGGTGCTCACGCCCGCGAGTCGGGAGCAAATGGAGGAAGTCGCGGCGGTGAAGCCGAAGGAACCGCCTAGATTCAAGGTCTACCCCGGCGGTAAGGGATCGGTCGACCTCGACGATTGGATTCCTCGCTACAACGTGCCCGTCAAGCGCGAAGGCCCCTGGAAGGACGGCGGACGCCGTTGGATCCTTGAGGAATGCCCCTGGTTCGGACACACCGACAATTCGGCTTACATCGTCCAGCAGCCGACCGGAGAGATAGCCGCAGGGTGTCACCACAACTCTTGCCAGGGGCGTAACTGGCGCGATCTGCGAGAGCACTATCAGCCAGGGGCGTATGACCGAAGAGAACAGAGCACTCCGAAGGAGTCGGCTGCCAACGGGACCCCTGACAGCACCCCTCAAGGTCTGGTAGATCTTCCGGACCCGCTCGACTTCCCCACGGACGCGCTACCGCCCTGCGTGTGCCGCTTCATCGAAGAGACCGCCGCCGGTGTGGGATGCCCGGTCGACTTTGTAGCGGTGCCCGCGCTGGTCGCCTTATCCGCCGCCATAGGAGACACCCGTCGGATTCTCCTCAAGAAGTCTT
>JADDPR010000237.1 GCA_016781775.1 Rubrobacter sp.
GTGAGAGCTCCGTAGCGGTCCTTTTCCTGGATCTGGACCGGTTCAAGATCGTCAACGACTCGCTGGGCCACGAGGTGGGCGACGAGTTGCTGAAGGCAGTGGGACGTCGTCTTCAGCGGTGTCTGAGGCCCGAGGATACCGCTGCCCGCATAGGCGGGGACGAGTTTGTGGTCCTCCTCGAAGACATTGCGAGCGCGAGCTACGCGGTGCGGGTGGCCGAGCGGATCATAGCCGCCCTGCGGACCCCCTTCGACGTGGCGGGACACGAGATGGTCGTGACCACCAGCATCGGCATCGCCCTCTCCTCCCACGGCCACGGTGCATCCGACCTGCTGCGCGACGCCGACGTCGCCATGTACCGGGCCAAGGACAAGGGGAAGGCACGCTACCAGGTGTTCGACCCGAGCATGAACGCCCTCGCGATGCGCCGCCTGGAGCTCGAAAACCAGCTGCGCCGGGGGATCGAGCGTGGAGAGCTGAGAGTGTACTACCAGCCCAAGGTGGAGATCTCCGACGGCCGCGTCGTGGGGATGGAGGCGCTCGTGCGCTGGGAGCACCCGGAGCGCGGGCTGATCCCGCCCGCCGAGTTTGTCGCGCTCGCCGAGGAGACCGGACTGATCCTGCCCCTCGGACGGTGGGTGCTGGAGGAAGCTTGCCGACAGGGAAGGAGTGGCAGGAACTGTACTCCGACTGCCGCCCAACGATGAGCGTCAACCTTTCCGCGAGACAGCTACAACAGCCGAACCTCCTCGAGGAGATCTCCGAGGTCCTCGGCGCGACGGAGCTGGAGCCGTGCGGACTGGTCCTGGAGATCACCGAGAGCGTGATCATGGAGGACGCGGAGGCGAACATAGCGACGCTCGAGGGGCTCAAGGGCCTGGGCGTGAAGCTCGCGATCGACGACTTCGGCACGGGCTACTCGAGCCTCGCCTACCTGAAACGCTTCCCCGTGGACGTGATCAAGATAGACAGGTCTTTTGTCCACGGTTTGGGAGTGAGCCCGAAGGAGGCGGCGATCGTGCAAGCGGTGATAGACCTGGCGGAAGCCCTGGGCCTCAAGCCGATCGCCGAAGGCATCGAGAGCGCCGAGCAGGCGAGGCAGCTACTGGAGATGGGGTGCTATGTCGGTCAGGGCTACCATTTCGCCCGCCCGCTCCCGAGCACCGAGGCTACGAATCTCTTGCTGCCCAGCCACCGCTGAGATCCCGAGGCCCAGGGCTTCCGGCCCACAAAGGCTTTCGACGCCCCTCCTAAAAAGACTCCTCCGGCACCTCGCGCACCTCTTCCGTGCCCGCGAAGATCTTGCCGGGGTTCATGATCCCGTTCGGGTCGGCGAGCCGCTTTATCCCGAGCATGAACGGCAACGAGTCGCCGTGTTCCCTCTGGAGATGCCGCCTCTTGCCGGAGCCCACGCCGTGCTCGCCGGTCGAGGTGCCTCCGCGCGCGAGGGCGTAGTCGACGATCTCGGCATTAACCTCCTCGGCCCTCCTGAGGTCCTCCTCGTCGTTCGGGTCGACCGGGAAGACGGCATGGTAGTTGCCGTCGCCGACGTGGCCGAGGATCGCGCCGTCGAGGCCGCGCGAGGCGATCGTCTCCCGGGCGTGGGCGAGGGCCGCGGGGAGGTCGGAGATCGGGACGCAGACGTCCGTGGCCATTGGGCTCTTGTCCCCGTACAACTGCCTGATCGCGAGCCCAGCCTCGTGGCGTGCCTCCCACAGCTTCTCCCGCCCCTCCTCGTCCTCCTCGAAGTCGAACGAGACGCAGCCCTCCTCTTCGGCAAAGCCGCGCGCCTTCGCGACGTCCTCCTCGACGCTCCCCTCGCTCCCGTTGAACTCGAAGAAGAGCGTCGGCTCCGGGGGGTAATCCGTGCCCTTGTACGCGTTCACGGCCTCGATGGTGCGAGCGTCGACGAGCTCGACGCGTCCTATCCTCATCCCGCTCCGGATGGTGGCGACGGCGACCCTGCTCGCCTCCTCGATGCCCCCGAAGACCGCCCGGGCCGCGAGCGTGCGCTCCGGGATCGGATAGAGGCGCAAGATTATCTCCGTGAATACCCCGAGCGTCCCCTCGGAGCCGACAAAGAGTCCGGTGAGCCCGTACCCGGCCGAGGACTTCATCGCCAGGCCCCCGGTCCTCATCACGGTCCCGCCGGGGAGGGCGACCTCGAGGCCCAGGACCTGATCTCGCATGACCCCGTACCTCACCGCGTTCGTCCCGCTTGCGTTCGTCCCGGCCATCCCGCCGAGCGTGGCGTCCCAGCCGGGGTCCACGGGGAAGAAGAGCCCGTGCTCCTCGAGCGCCGCGTTCAGCCTCCCGTGGGTCACCCCGGGCTGGACCCTCGCCACGAAGTCGTCTGGCCGGATCTCCAAGATCCCGTCCATCCCGTTCAGGTCCAGGCTGATGCCGCCTCGGACCGGGATGGTGTGCCCCTCCAGGCTGCTCCCCTGCCCGAACGGGACCACCGGGACGCCGCGAGCGTCGGCGAAGCGCAAGACCTCCAGGACCTCCTCCCGGCTGCGGGGGAAGACGACCGCGTCGGGTAGATGCGGGGCGTGGTAGGTGAAGATGCCCCCGCCGTGGCGGTTCAGTTCGTCCTCCCCGGTGGTGATGCGGCCCTCCGGGAGAACCTCCCTCAGCTCCGGTAGGAGGTCCAAGGCGCTACCCGGCCTCGACGGGGTTCGTCAGGCTCCCCAGGCCCTCGACCTCGACGGTAACCTCGTCGCCAGGCTTGAGGAAGACCTGAGGGTCGCGGGCCGCTCCGACGCCCGGAGGGGTGCCGGTCGTGATGATGTCGCCCGGCAAGAGCGTCATGCCCTGGCTGAGAAAGGAGATCAACTCGGCGACGGAGAAGATCATCTTCGCGGTCGTCCCGTCCTGCATGACCTCGCCGTTCAGGATGCACCGGAGGCTCAGCGCCTGCGGGTCGGGGACCTCGTCGCGCGTCGCGATGTACGGCCCCACGGGACAGAAGGTGTCTATGGACTTGCTCCGCGTCCACTGCCCGCCCTCGGAGAACTGGAGGTCGCGTGAGGAGACGTCGTTACAATTCGTGTACCCGAAGACGTAATCGAGGGCCTCCGCCTCCGAAACGTTCTTCGCCGCACGCCCCATGACCACCGCGAGCTCCACCTCGTAGTCCGCCTTCTGGGTGATGGAGGGGATGCGTATGGCGTCCCCCTGCCCGACCAGCGTGTTCGCGTACTTGGCGAAGACGATCGGCTTCTCCGGGATCTCGGCACCCGTCTCGGCGGCGTGGTCGGAGTAGTTGAGCCCGATGCCGATGATCTTCTGGGGGCTGAGGACCGGCGCGTGGATCCGCGCGGACTCCAACGCCACCGCCTCGCCGCCCGGCACCCTCTCGGCGTCCCGTCCGTGCTCGATAATCTCCATCATCGTCGTGCCGGGGCCGCCCAAGGGGCGGATCTGCCCGCCCTCGATCTCCCCCACCTGCGGCGCACCGCCGTTCGTCGAGTACGTCACCAGCTTCATGTCATCTCCTCTCCCGCAAATAACAGGGTCCAAGCGGGGCCATCTTAGCAGCACGCCAGGACGCTCCGCTCGGGCCTCGCGCGCGACTGTATTGTGACAAATGTTTCCAGATAGCGATTTGCTTGTAAGGTGTCCTTATAGGTGCCGGTCCGCGTGAGTTTGGGCACGCACGCCGGGGAACGAGGAAAGATAGGGGAAGGAGCTTGCACGTGTCGGCTTCACAACTCATCAGGCTGAGCGGGGTGGCGGTGGTGGCATCCGGCGCTCTGCTCATCATCGCCGAGCTTCTGTACCTTGTCGTGGGCTTGAGCCCGTCGAACGAGGACCTTACCGGCGCGCCGTACGCCGCCAGGCCGGGCTGTTCCTGCTCGCCTACGCATTGTTGCCGGGAGCGCTGGTCGGCTTCTACGCCGCCCGTTCGGAGAGGTTGGGCTCCCCAGGCTCGGTGGGTTTCCTTGTGGCCTTCGTCGGCGCGATGCTGGCGGTAGGGTTCGCATGGGCCGGCGCCTTCGTCCTGCCCGCTCTCGCGCGGGAGGCGCCGCAGCTGCTCGAAACTCGGCCGACGTCGGTGGTGATCGCGGAGATCGTCTCCTTCGGGCTCCTCGCGCTGGGCTGCGTAGCGTTAGGGGTGGCGGCGCTGTGTTCCCGCGTCCTGCCGCGCGTGGCCGCCTTGCTGTTCATGATCGGGGCGGTGCTCGGGTTCTTCCCTCTACCGTTCAGCACGATCGTCTTCGGCGTGGCGCTGGCCTGGTTGGGCCTGACCCTGCTCTCGCCTTCGAGCAGGGGCGCCCCGGCGGGCCATTCCGCACG
>JADDPR010000275.1 GCA_016781775.1 Rubrobacter sp.
GCCTCTGGACTCTCATCGTAACTGGACCGAATTCCGGGGGTCGGGTCACCCCGCCACGCCAAGAGCCGATTCAAGTCCT
The DNA here is from genome assembly GCA_016781775.1 of Rubrobacter sp. Lineage (GTDB taxonomy): Bacteria > Actinomycetota > Rubrobacteria > Rubrobacterales > Rubrobacteraceae > Rubrobacter_F. The sequence goes on from JADDPR010000275.1 coordinate 80, forward strand.
GGGGCACCAGCCTCTTGGCGGCCCTCGGCGGGAGGCCGAAGGAGTAGTGAGGGTCGCCGGCCGCGACCCTCACGCGCAGGGGCAGCCTCGGAGGTTCGTACGAGCGGCGGTCCCTTCCTCTATTCACTCGGATGCCGAGAGCTTTCGTTCTCGGAAGCTATAGTGCCGCTATGGAGTGTTATCGGAAGTCCGCCCAGCGAGCTCTTCCGTGGTTAAGTGGGCCGTGTTGCGGGCATGATCCATCGGGCATGATAGGGAGAACGAAACAGAGCTGGCGGCGCTTCGAAGCGAGCAGGCCGGGACACCGCTTCCAGGAGCGCTACCGCCGCCAGCAAGCGCGCGAGCAGGGCTGGCGGGATCCCAGAAGGCTCTTCTTCGTGGTCGGCGGGCTGGTCATCGCGATCGGCAGCCTCTTGTTGGGGGTGCTTCCGGGTCCCGGGACGTTGACCTTCTTCCTGGGTCTTACCATGATCGCCGGCGAGTTCTATCCCGTCGCCCGCCTTCTGGACTGGGCCGAAGTGAAGACAAGGAAGCTGGCCCGGTGGGTTGGAGGTATCTGGAGATCGTCCGACGCGGGGAAGGCTTTGGTCGCCTCGGTGGCCGCGATCTTCGTCGCTGCGATCTTCTACGTGGCTTACCTCTTGCTTTTCGGCGGCTGAATTCGAGCTTTATTCACCGGACGTCCTGGAACAGGCCTTCCGGGAAGTCGCATCGCCCCGGTCCGGGTCGCGGGACTACCCTCGAGGGGGCGCTATCCGGCCGGTCCGGCCCGCTCTCGTTCTCCGCCCTCTTTCCCCTCTTCGTCCTCGAGCCGCTCGAACCACAGCTTCTCTATGAGGATCGTGGCCGCCACGGCCGCCGGCACCGCGAGGATGGTGCCCAGTACGCCGAACGCCGCACTCCCCACCGTCACGACCACCACCACGGCCGCCGGATGCAGCGAGACGGCCTTCTCCATGACCAGGGGCTCCACCAGGTAGCTCTCGACCTGCTGGATGCCCACGTAGGTTAGGAGGACCCACAGGGCGGTCAGCGGGCTCACC
>JADDPR010000022.1 GCA_016781775.1 Rubrobacter sp.
CTCGTGGCAGGCGGAAGAAATTCCTGCTCTCGACCGTCTACACCGTGTTACTCGCGGTCCCGATAATTGCCGTGGCGGCCTCGCCGCTCATGCTCGTCCTGGCGCTCGTCTACCATCTATTCCCCAACGCCGGGCAGCCGTTCGGGTTCTTCGCGCCCGGAGCAGTCCTCGTCGTGGTGGCCGGGTTGGCCGCCTCGCTCGGATTCTCCTACTACGCGGTGGTCAACTTCGCCAACCGCAGCGCGACCTACGGCAGCCTCGGTGCGGTCATCGCCTTGCTCTTGTACTTCTTCGTCTCGGCGGCCGTCCTGCTGTTAGGCGCTGGGATGGACGCGGAGGTTCACCACGAGGTCGTCGAAGGCGAGCAGGGATCCAAGGGAGCCCAGCCGACGGAGACCGGGCCCATCGGGAGCTTCCCGGCCGCGGTAGCCATGCGTCCGTACAGCCCGGGCGGATCCGGCTTGACGACGACCCCGTTTCGTCGCCGGCGCCGACCCCAAAACTGCCGAACAAACTCCCCTAGCCTACTCGCTTCTTCAGCTCATCCAGAAGACATCTCACGAATGCCTTAGCAGGATGACGATGCACCCCAGCCGCGCGAAGCCGAGGTAGTTGTCCGCCTTGCGCTCGTAACGGACCACCAGGCGCCGGAAGTTCCCCAGCCAAGCGAACAGACGCTCGATCTTCCAGCGCCGCTTGTAGCGCCTGAGCTTGCGCCCGTCCTGGGTCTTTTTCTTCTTCCTGTTCTTGCGGTGCGGGGCGATCATCTCGATGCCCGGTCCGCGAGCGCTTCGTCGAGCGGGTCGGAGTCGTGGGCGCGGTCCCCGATCAGCCGTTCGGGCTTCTCGGAGATGAACCTGCCGTCGAGCGCATCCCCGACGAGGGTGGCTTCGTGAGGGCTAGCGCTCGCCGCGCACACGGAGAGAGGAAGACCAGAAGCGTCTGCCAGCGCCATGAGCTTCGTGCCCTTGCCCCGCTCGGCCTTTCCCACCGCTCCTCCCCCTTTTTGGCGTCGACGAAGCACTCGGAGAGGTCGAGCCCGCCGCGCTCCTTCAGGTCCTCAGCCAAAGCCCGAAGGACCCCCTCCAGCACGCCCTCCTCGGCCCACCGCTGGAAGCGGCG
>JADDPR010000190.1 GCA_016781775.1 Rubrobacter sp.
ATACCGTTTCCGAGTAAACGCTTCCGCGCTTCACGCCGCTTCCGGCCACCAGTGGTAGCGGGTGAGGCCCCTCAGCAGGTCGGGGCGTTCGGAGAGGGCCAGGCACCGCTCCACCAACGCCCCCTCCAGCTCGTCGAGGTCCTCGAACGGGCGGTTGGCGACCCCCTCGTTGAGCAGCGGCCACAACCTCTCGGCCGGCTGCAACTCCGGCGAGCGGGCCGGCAGAAACTCAAGCTCCAGCCCCTCGGGCACCTCCAGGTCCTCGGCGACGTGCCAGCCGGCCCGGTCCAGGACCAAGAGGACCCTCTTGTCGGACCCGGCGCCCACCCACGCGGCGAAGCGACTCAGCGCCAGGGAGAACGCCCGGGTGTTCACGGTGGGCATCACCAGCCAGAACGCCTCCCCGGTCTTGGGGCGGACGAAGCCGTAGACGTAGACCCACTCGTAGCGCCGCCTCCCCTTCGCCACAGGCCTCCTGCCCCTGGGGGCCCACACCCTCCTCAGAACCGGCTTGAGGCCGACTCGCATCTCGTCCTCGGCCCACACCTCGACCTCTTTGGCCTCGGGGTACGCTCGGCGGAGCGCGTTCAGCCGCTCGGGGAGCTTTTTTTGAAGGCCTCCTGCTCTTCGGGGTCGGCGTCCGCGTTGGAGGGGCGGGGCACCTGCGGGGTGTGGCCGAGCTTCCGTAGGTACTCCCAGCCCCTCTGCGCCCTCACCCCGCGCCGGCCGGTCCTCCGCTCGATCCACTCGGCCACCTTGCGCGAGTCCCACAGCCCGCCGTCCGCAGGAGGCGCCTTCAGCGCCTCGCGCAACTCCTCCCCCTGCTCCGGCGTGAGCAGGGCGCGCTCGGCCCCACCAGGGTTGCGGTGGCGGCGGTCGCCTAGGCCCTCCGCACCGTGCTCGCGGTAGCGGCGGGAGAGCTCGCGCACCCACCTCTCGCTGTAGCCGCTGGCCTCGGCCGCCTCGCGCACGGTCCTGCCCTCGGCGAGCAGCCACGCGATCTGGTGATGGGAGCGCTCGACGGGGTCCTTGGCCTCGCGGTAACGGCGCCGTAGCTGCTCCGCGGGCGAGCGGTCTTCGTGCTGCGTGTTCGGATCCATGAGCGGAAGTCTACACCCGGATTA